>NZ_BDHD01000009.1:0-32584 GCF_054786075.1 Treponema sp. R6D11
TGTCTCTCGGCGGCAGCGTAGGATGTTTAAAAGAAACAGGACAATGGTTTTTCCAGCATTTTTTTCTTTTTTAGTATTCTTTTCGGTTGAAAGCACTACAAACAACTCTGGGAATTCAAATGAAACTACTATCCTGTGGCGTTTTTTTTTTTCAAGCGAAAAAAAGATCCTGTGATAAAAAATAGGGATATTATTTTCGCTTTGCAAGCCTGAGTCTTCTTGCTCAGGAAGTGGAACAGATACCGCCATATCCACGGCTCCCGTATATGCGTTTCTGCCTTTTAATTTTTTATTTATAACGACAATAGTTGTATCTTCGTAAAAAGAAGCGGAAACACTAACCAGATTTCCGTCAAGGTTGCGGGGCGAAGTAATAAAGCCTAAAAACGAAAACAACCATATAAGCACGCACATAAGAATAATAGTAAAAAACATTATTTTTTTGGCGTATCGGAGATAAGAACTCCAATAACTCCAAGAAAGCCAAAACGGTTTGGCTTTTTTTCTTCATAAAGGGCTTGAACATATTTAGGCGCTTTGGCAAGCCTATGCTCTCGGTTATAGTAAAAATTTAATTCGTCTTTAGGAGGAACAACAGCGTCGTCCGGCTTGCTTAATTTATAATTCGCGTTAGGTCTTTTTTTGCCCTCATCTGAATCCGTTGAATCGGTCACGGCATTACCCCTAAAAGTTTATCGGTACGCCACCAAACCAGTTTTACGTTAAAGTTATCCGCAAGCATGGCGGAAAGAATTCCGTCAACAGACAGGAAAAAATCGTTATACCGCAATTCATCCATAGAAAATTGAATATATCCCCTGCGGTGTTCCCGCGAATTTGTATCTACAAAAAGTAATGAATACCCTGTTTCAACGGGAAAGTAAAAAAGCGCCTGCCCGTTTCGTGCCGCTCCAAGGACTGAATAAAAAACTTTAATGCCTGTAAGTTTCCCATTTTCTAATACTTCATAAAGGGGGATTTCTACGGAGCCTGTATAAGTTCCATCTTCAACATTAAGCACCCATAAATAAGAGCTTAAAGGCTCGCTTCCTGTTCTGGTATTTGTAGACTGATCATAAATATCGTGCGAATAATCAACTTTTATATAGAGTTTCCTTGAGTCGGGAGACGGAGTAATACTGTCTATTGCGGAAAAAGCGTCGGGCCAATTTGACAAAGTGGGAATTACGCTCGCGGAAATTTTTACAAGATAAAGAAGCGTCCCAGATGAATTAAACCAGAAAATATCCCAGCCGTCGGGAATACGGCAAATTACAACAATCTCGTCTCTAACAGAAGTAGACATTCCTATTATTCTGGGAAACGGACTTCCCCCAATTCCCTCTTTGCCAAGATAATTAATAAAACGCCCATTTTGATCAAAATGTAAAATTATACCGTCCAGCACCGCTTTGGTTTCAGGGTCTATGCGGTGATCCTGCGGTAATAATCTGTCTTCTACAAATATATGTTTGCGCGAATCTACGGTTATCCAGCCCGGTTCTTCAAGCGGATATGTAAAAGCCCAACGGGTTGCCTGCTCGTCTTCCTGAATGTTGGTTTTAAGCGTGATTGGCGCGGGATTGGTTTCTTCGTTATAGATCATAAACAGCAAGTTGCCGTATGAGTTATAGCGCACTATTTTTCCGCTGTTGCCGTCCGATATAAAAAACAACCCGTCCCTCATTGTAAAAGAGGTGCGTCTTATACCCCTTGTTCCGTCCAATTTATACAACGCTATTTGATCTTCCATAGGACCAATTTCAAGTTTAAAAAGGTCTTCTCTTTCTACAGAACCGATTTTATCGCCCCTGCAAGATATGGGAAAAAATGCCATGCCAAGAATAATTATCAATAAATAAACGGAAAACTTTTTCATACTCTATATAAATTCTACTTTTTTTTGCTGTTTGTCAATCAGGCTAAGACGTACCCACTAGCCATTTTCAGCTTATGTCTATTATACTGTACTTATGGATAAGGTAATCTTACAAGCCGGTGAATTGGACGACTATTTAACCGCCGATGACAAGTCATACCTTCAAAATATGAATGCCCTTTTCCGCAAAGCTCTTGATATTTTCCCAAAAGTGCAGGAAGGGAAAAAAGACGCGCAAAACGAGCTTATTTCCGTTTATAACGATATGGGCGAGTTAATGCAGGAAATATGCCAAAAAAACCCAAGAATTTATGTTTACTCGTTTATTTCCCCTCAGGAAGACCAGTCGGAGGCTTCCCGCGTTATCGCGAAATTGCGCGATGTAAAAACGGATAACAATGAATTTGTGTACTATATCCAACGCGCTTACGAGATGCTTTTTAAACTTGCATGGACAAGTAAAGGTTCGCATAAAAATAATCTTATTGTAAAAACTCCCGTAACTTCTCCAGTGCAAAATTATGCGGTTCATAAAATAACCAATATCGACGATAAAATTTGCAATACTGTAATGTGCGTAATGCTAAGGGGAGCGCTTCTTCCTTCTATGATTATGAGCAAAGAAATTGAGGAATATTCATCAAACGGATATATTACTCCTTTTGCGCTATTCAGAATTTACCGTAACGATAAAAAACAAGAAAACAACATGGAATATATTCTTGACCTTGATAAATCTTATTTTAGTCCCTATGTTCTTGACGGTAAAGATTTAATATTTGCGGATCCAATGAACGCTACAGGCGGAAGCCTTGTTACAGTAGTAAAATATTTGTTAAAAACAGGAATAAAACCGCGTTCAATTATTTTTTTAAACGTAATTGCGGCGTTAAAGGGCGCTCTTAGAGTTGTAAGGGCGCTTGATAATTGCAATGTTTATACATTGTGGATGGACGGCGTATTGAACGATAGCGCGTACATTATGCCTGGTCTTGGAGACGCAGGAGACAGAATAAACGGACAAGACGGAGTAAATCCAAGAAACATTATTCAGCTTCTTGCGGATTACGGATCTGGAATTGCGAACCTGTACCGCTCACAATTCCGCGAGATTGAAAACACGGTTTTAAACAGGTGAATATGAGAAAAAAAAGTTTTATTTGCTTTTTATCAGTTTTTATTTTTTTCTTCTTATCTGTTTTTCTAAACGGTTGCGCCGGAAGAGCCGCGTCAGCTCAGGAATATTACGCGCTTGGAATGGCTTATTATGATCTTGGAAAATTTTACGAAGCGGAAAAATGGCTGAATCGAGCAAGACAGTCGGATAGAACCATGACCGCATCGACATACAATTTGGGACGAATCGCCTATGAAATGAAAAGATACGAAGACGCCGCAAAATATTTTGAAGCTGTCTTAAAAAGAGACAAAGATAACGTGCTTGCCCTAAAAGCGGCGGCTTATTCAAGAATTAAAACTGGCGATATTGAAATTGCCGAAAAACATTACGCAAAACTGCTTACCCTTGTTCCTGAAAGCGCAGATGACGGATACAACCACGCTTTAGTGTTATTTGCTCTGGAGCGCTATGCCAAAGCGGAAGAAGTATTGGAAAAGTACTCTGCCGGTTTACTGGAAAACAAAGACACAATGTTGCTATATGCGCGATGTCAGGCAAAGTTAAAAAAAGTAGAAGCTATTGACAGTTATTCCAACTATCTTAGTTTTAATACGGACGCAAAAGCAAGATATGAATACGCGCAGGTTTTGGAAGACAATTCTTTATATGCAAGAGCGCTTGAAGAATACCGCAAAGCATTAACTGAAATTGCCGCTACTGCCGTTAATCCTCAAAAATGCGAAGTGCGTTTTGCGCTCGCAAGAGCAATGATAATTGCCGATGGTGAAAATGCCGAAGGAATTACAGAGCTTCAAAATGCCGTCGGCGAAGGGTTTAATGATATTCCTGCGGTTGAAAAAATACTTACCTTAAAAATCAGCGCCGCAAATAAAACAAGCGTCCAGACTATAATCGGCAATATGAGAAAATCAGCAACCGAACAGGAAAAAAAGGAAACGGAAAAAAGCGATTCATCAAAAACTGACTCGTAAAGCGGTTCCAAGAATAACGTCAAAAATTAATGTTTCCCGTTCTTTATCTTCGCCGCCTCTAAGTTTTATATATGTGGAAAAATTAAGCCTTCCCTGAATTCTTACTATTTCTTCGTGCCCCGCTATTACGCTCCAGCGCATATAATCCGTTTGTTTATCAAGTACCAATTCCAAGCTTTCTTTTCTTAATTGTTCATGCTGCGCGCCGAAGAACGAAGTTAGTTTAAGCCATGAATTTTGTCTTTCCGCCGAGGAAATAAATTTATTATAAATGTTACCTAACATACTTTTTTTAATAGGAACTTCCCAAGCCGAGACAAAACTTTCCAGCCAATAGCCTTCGGATTTAATCGTATAAGTATTAACAAAACTTAATAAACCTCCGCCGGCTCCCTTAAACCCAGCGCTTAATACGGATTGTACCCTGTAAGAAATATCCTCATTCTTTGGAATATATACCGAGACATCAATTGAATGTGAATATTCATCGGTTTGATAAAATTTAAAAATGGGACGATACCCCATATTTCCAAACATATTTATAGCGTAAAAACCCAAACCCCCGCCAATGTTCAATTTATCGGTTCTTGTATCCATTTTTTGCTCCAGTGTTCTTTCTATCTGAAAAGTTATTTTATTGGGAAGGATAAAAGCTGAAAGGTTGTAAATCATGGGTAAACTGATTTTTGTACTAAAATGATCATTAAAAAACGAATAAAGAGCCGACTGCGCCGAAGGCGAATCATCAAGCCCTGTATACATTACATCGGGAAGTTCCGGCGCAAAGAGCGAATATCCGGGGAAAACTCCCCAGATCGGAGAAAAATCTTCTATGCTTTCCAATAATTTTTTACTGTCGTCTGTTACATCTTCTCCAAAATAATACAGATGTCTTTTAAAACCGCGTCCCATTCTAAAGTTAATATCGGTTTTAGTAAACGTCAAAGGAATATCAAGGAAGACGGAATGCCCTGATTGCGTAATATAGTTTACGCCTGTTGAATTGGTATTACCTTCAAGTGAAATAATAGCTCCAATTGGTTTTGTTCTTTGCGTTAAAACAAATTGCGCCTGCGCTTTTCTTGCGTTAGCGTCTTTGCCCTTATCGGGAATTAATGTTTCCCATGTATCCAGCCAAAAATTACCGTAATTATCCATTTCCGCGGTAACGTCGTTTCTTGTCCACAAAGCTTGAGCGTTTATCGCGGCTGACGGAATATATTCATTTTGCGGAGTGTAACCAAGCCCCGCATTCCACTTCTGCCAAAGTCTTGAATAGTCATATAACGCATCCGCCTCAAACTTAGCAAAAAAGTCCGATGAAAAAGCCATGTTAAAATTATGATGCGCGTTATTATCATGAGGGGAGTCATAAAATGTTTCTTTTACGGAAAAAGAACCGAGCGTTTTAGAGAGCGAATGATCCGCGCTCCAAAGATAAGTGTCTTGCGCTGTTGTAAACGCGTAGTTACCTGCAGCTTTTACGCCGAATACGGATATTCCGGCTCCTGTGCGATTTGTCAAACTGCCGGAAAAATCCTGTTCTTCCGTTTCGCTTTGAGCGCGCCCTTCTGATTCAACATTTGTATATACGGTAAAATCCTCTAACACGGAAACATCGCCTACGGAAAGCAATGTTCCTGGTTTTGTAAATTCAACAGCAGTACCGGCGTTCATTCTGTAATACATAATTGAATCTTCAAGGATTATTTCGTCGATATAGACAGTTCCGTTATCAAGAGCATTGCCAAAATCAGGGGTTACCAAAATAGCGATATAGCTTGTTCTTCTGCCCTGATTATCTTGTAACTTTTTTTTAGGCTCATAACTTATAGACGCCGCTACCTTTCTTCCGTCTACGGTTATGCCTTTATTATCACCTTGGTAGCGTATTGTAACTTTTGACCACTTTTGCTCTGTAAAAGCGCTTAACGGCATTTCCGCTTTCAGCTGATAATCGGAAAGAGAATTTGATCCAACAGCGTCAATAAATTTTAATGTTTCGTTATTTTCAAACTTTTTATCTGTTTTAACAAAGAAAGATAGTTCTCTGTAATCAGCTAATGGCAACTCGGCTACTCTGCCGTCAACGCCTGCGGATTCTCCATTCGGCATACTGTTCCAGTCAATTTTTAATATTCTCTGGACGGCGTCATTGGGATGAAGTTTTTTTATTGTTTCACTATAAGCGGAATCAAGTGTATTTATTCCCGAATCAAAAGTTTCAATAACAGATACATTATCGGAGTTTCCGTTTATTGTATTTGTTACCGCATTATACGTTACAGGTCTAAACGCTGCTCCTCGCACAATGGGGGGAGCAAGCAAAAATCGCCCGGATACTTCACTAATGTCGTTATTTACAACTATAATACGCAAATATTTTGCGTCTCCAAGTTTTAATCTGTCTTCGTCGTTTAAGATAAACTTTGCTATTCTCTCTTTATAATTAAAATCCGTATCGGTATAAGGAGCGGTAGAAATTCCAGTCCAATCATCGGTAAAAAGTATGTTCTCCCAAATAAAATCAGTGTTTTCCGTGTACGCAAAATCTTTACCTGAAAGAGAGCCTATTTGAATGATCACTTTAAATTTTTCAGGTGAAGTTTTATTAAAATCGTAAAATCTGAATGGTATCTCTATTTCTCGCGCCCGTGATAAAATACCCGCGTCATTATAAATAGGAACCTGAAATCCCGTCCATTCACCTTCTTCCAACTCAAACTCTGCGGCAAGAACTTGAGTGTCGCCTAACTGACGGTCTTTAACAGGATAGGGTCTGTTAAGAGAGGAAATAACATCAGCGTTCCAGTCAAGATACATAAGATTATTACCAAGTAAAGTGTTGTTATTGTAATTCCTGTATATTAAGTCCGAGCGATTATACAAATTAAAGCCATTTGGCGGATTTGAAATAAACGAGGTTTCAGGCGTAAGAGATAATATTACTTCATTGCCTTCCATACCGGCGGCGCGATAAAGACCTGTTGTATCAGTTTGAACAAAAGCAAAACCGGCGGTAATTTTTGCTTTTAGATAATCATATTCCCACGCCGTTTTTGCGCTTATCCCCACGCTACCCTGACTTGAATTTTCTTCTTCGGTAAATGAATCTTCGGTTATATTCCAGCGGGCTCCCACTGCGGCTTGCGCCGAGAACGGACTTGCCCCATTATGATAAATAGCGCCAAGACCTGCGGCAATGCTCCCCATTCTGGTTCCTTCGCTTCTTTTTAAGTATGTTATGCGAATAATTTCATTTTGTCCCACAGAACCTTTAATAGCCACCTCGCCTGAAGATTGGTTATAGTTAAAATCGGTATATTGAATGCCGCTGCGCCAAACCTGCACAGAGCCGGGAATAACATCATTGCCGATAAAATAACCGCTTGAATCGCTTAAATTTGTAAAACGTATAACAATATCGCCTGAGAAAATACCGTAAGAAGGCAGATAAATTTCAGGGTATTTTTCGGCTAACGGAAAGCATACGGCTGGGGATCGCAAATTATTTCTGTTTGTACTTAAAAGTTCATACACTCCTTTTTGACTCACAATACCGGAAAAAAGAGTTTCATCAATAACCGCCGTATTTTCCAACAGTATTAATTCATAGCCGCTTATCTCCCTGCCGGAAGAAGCCAACACTAGAGCGGCTTTTTCGGCGGAGCTTGAAGGAGCGTCATAGCGATTTCTTTTTTCAAAGGGCGAAAATGCTCCCGGCTGATAAACGACAAGGGCGGAACCCATAGCAAAGTCAACTTTACCCGGCTTTCCCGTCGCTGTTCCGTCGTTTCCACATTGCGGATAATCTTCCAGTTTTATTACCGCGCGAGTAGGATCAAACCATTGTTGAACGTCCGCTAAAAATCCGCTTGTATTGTAAGCGCCCATTGAGCTAATCCATGGGTTATTGTCCCCGCCTTTGGAATATGCTACGGCTACCATTCCCGACGGTCTTATACTCAATTCCAAAATACCCTGCGTTCTTGAAAAAGCGTATTCGGTTTGTTTGACATAACGCCAACGCCGTCCTGTTGAATCACGCACAGCGCCTTTATCGTCTTCAATATAAATTGTTATTTCAGGGTTTACATCGTCATCGGGCAACACAAAAGAAATTCCGCGTATAGCGCTTTGAGGCTGTAAATCGCTGTAAGTTCTCTCCCTGCCGCCTGTAAATGTTTTTTCTTCTCTGGAAGCGGCGTCATATCTAACCAGAGTATGTATGCTAATATCACTTGTTCCAAAGCGACTGTAAAAACCGAAAGAAGAAGGAGAATCTCCACCAAGATCAAGGTATGGGAATGAGGGGAAATCCAAGCCCGTGTTGCCGAATCCCGCGTATTGTAAAAATTCCCCTGGCTGCCCCTGATAGCCTGCCCTGTATGTGTTTTGCGCGGAATCGTCTACAAAGCTGGTCTCGACAAACCAGCGGTTGTTAATCCACAGAGACAAGGTTAAATCGACTTCCTGTTTGTATAAAATAGGCGAATCAGGCGAGGCAAAACCAAGCCCCAAGCGGGAATAGGAAAAGCCCAAATTCCCCTGTAAATCGCCCATCCATGAACCTGCCGCGAAAAGGGAAACATCGGAACTGCCTAAGGAAACCTTCATAAGCTCCTGCCTCGCTTCCCCTGTAATTCTGTATCTTAACTCGTCCATGTCCAATTCCGTTGCGGGTTCTTCCTGTGCCGGCTCCATATCTGCATATTCCTGACCAAATATGGCAAACGGGAGGAAAATAAGAATGACGATAATAGCCCTTCGCAAAAAATTCATTTTAAGATATAATAACCTATATTTAAATGATTGTTTCGATGATACAGATAATTTTTGAGATTCCCGGTACTGCCAATATCAAGGAAAAACGGCGGGTTATCAAATCTGTACTGGAAAAGATGAGGAAACGCTATCATTTAAGCGCGGCGGAAGTTGACCTAAACGACTCGCTTTCCTTTGCTCAAATTGGCGGTGCTCTTGTTTCCAATTCCAAAACTTTTGGCGAAACAGTGCTTCAAAAGGCGTTTGATATGATCGAAAAAGAAACCCATGTCCGTATTCAGGACATGAAAATACATTCGGAGGAATTTTAATGAAAACCAAACAGGCAATACGTTTCTCTTTAATACTTTTTATTTTACTTTTAACGCTTAATTCATGCATAGGTTTATCTTTGAATATTCAAATGAACAAGGACGGCTCAGGCAGATTAAGCATGGAATACCGTATTTCAAAAATGGTAAACAACCTTGGCGCGCTTGACGGCAATGAATCTATGCCGTCCATTCCCGTAAGTAAAACCGATTGGGAAAGAACGGTTAACAGAGTACCCGGCGCTAAACTTGTATCTTATTCATCTGTTGAGGAAAAACAAGATACCGTTATAAAAGTAGTAATCAATTATAAAAACGATCAAGCGTTGATTACGTTGCTTGATCCTCTTGGAAAAAAGACATCTATAAAAAGAGATGGACAATCGGGCAGACTGGATCTTTTTCTTATTTATGAGCCGATAGATTATTCAAACTACGATGAAGAATTGTTAGACCTGATGCGTGTTTTCGCCGAAGGTTATAATATTTCAGTCAGTTTCAGCGGACATGGAAATTCAACGCTATCTGTTACAGACAGCGCGGGTAATGTTGTTCCGGCTCAAGCTTCAGCTAAGACTGTCCTTTCGGGGAAGAAAGTTTCTTATTCTATCGGTACTATGGATTTATTGGATATTAAGAACGGGTTGGGGTTACGGTTTGCTTGGTAATTTTTGGGAAGAATTTTTTAACCACTAACCTCACGAACCAGTGCGAACTAAGAAAGATTAGCGTTTAATGCCCAATACTTCTTTAAAACGTAAAATTTTCCACCTGCGATTTTTTGCTTTGCGAGCTAGGATACCGTCGGGGTTTACGGCTACGGGGGTTCCGCAGTATTCCAAAAGGGGTAGGTCTGTATATGAGTCGGAATAAAAACTGACATTTTGAGGGTTAACGCCGTTGCTTTGCATCCATGCTTGGGCGGCGGTTTTCTTTTTTGGTCCAAAAAAACTGTACCCTACTAACTTGCCCGTTGTTATTCCCTGCGAATACTCAAGCTGGCAGGCAAGAGAGCCTTCTATTCCAAAATATTTTTCTAACGGTTTTATTATAAAATCAAATGAAGATGTGGCGAATATTACCTTCTCTCCTTTTTTAATTAAATCATCAATAATAATTTTTAAGCCTGTATATATGTTTTTTTTAATACGCTTTTCAAAACAGTCTTGGGCAACACGTTCAAGATCTTCTTTTTTAAGACCTGCCAGTCTTTTTACAGTATTCTCTATAAAATCATTGTTAGGAAACGCCAGTTTGTATTTTATCCAGTCAATTATTAAATGGCTTATCTGGGAAAAACGTATAATTTTTTCTTTTAACGCTATTTGTACAAAGTATTCGGCGCTTGTTTTTCTTACCACCGTGTGATCCACGTCAAATATATGCACCTTCGCGTCAGGATTATTGTTTATCATTATATAAACTCCAAATATTTACATTCGCTATTGACATGACTTGCGTATTCTCCTTGCATTTTTTCAGGCAAAAGACGAGCCATTTGAGACATTACTTCCGTCATTATTTTTTCACGTTCTTCTTTTGCCGGCATTTCCGCGCATTTAATGCGAAAAGGACGCCCGGCTTTAAAACAAAACGAGGTACGTCGCAGATGCCGAATATTTTTCCAGATTTTTTCGCCGCCATGATGAGCTACCGGAAGTATCGGCACTTTTGCTTCAATGGCAAGTTGAATTATTCCCGGCTTCCCTTTTCCCAAAACTCCGTCCTTGCTTCTTGTTCCTTCGGGCGCAACGCATATAAAATACCCTTTGTCTATAGCCTTTAACGCCTTCCTAAAAGCCTCGCCGAAAGCGCCCCTTCTGTCAATTGGGATAGCCTTATAGGTGTTAAAAATAAACGCGGATATAGGGTTATCCCATGTTTCCGATTTAACAAGTCCCGATACATAAAGAGGATAACTGTGAGTTACAAGGATAGGAACTTCCAAAAAATTAATATGATTAAAAATAACAAGCATGGGTTTGTTGTTTTTTAACGCCTTAATAAATTCCCTGCAATCAATTTTACAGATAACGCTTAATATTCCTTTCATGAAATAAGTTACAACGAATCTTCTAAAATCCACATTACGCCTCAATAAGCCGCAGGGCGTTGGGGATACAGGTTATTTCCAATTCCTTGCCGTCGTAACAGACTGTTTCTCCGTCGCAGTGCGCCGCCATTCCTCCCTCTAGCGCCTTTAAATGGAAACGCGACCCTCTGCCAAAGGTTACTCCCTTACATTCGCCCTGTGTTCCTTTTGTATAATGGGAAATAATCTTTAATAAATCAAAACGCGATTTTTGATGTTGCACATAGCAGATGTCCAAAAGCCCGTCGTCAAGTATGGCGTTTGGTCCCATGTAGAAACTTCCGCCCATTCTTCTTCCGTTTACAACAGAGACAAGAACCGCCGGCAGCGTTACTTCTTTGTCATCGTAATGAATTTGCAATACGGGCGAAGGCTCATAGCGTATAACAGTGATAAGAGCGCCGACAGCATAGGAAATGCCGCTTTTAATTTTTAATTTTGCCGCCTCAAAGCCGACTTTGGTGTCAAAACCGATGCCGATTCCGTTTACAAAATAGCGTCCGTCAGGGAAAAAGCCGCCTTTTACAAAACCTGCGTCCAAAGGGCGCGCGTTTCCTGTTGTAAGCAGTTGCAGAGCTTTCTCGACATCTTGCGGTATTCCAGGAGTAGCGGCAAAATCATTACCGCGCCCAATGGGAAGAATTCCAAAAACAGGGGGCATTGAAGAACGTCGTAACAATAAGCCGTTTACAACTTCGTTACAGGTTCCATCCCCGCCTGCGGCGATTGTTATATCATCAGCTCCAATCGGTAAATCACGCGCCATATTAAGAGCATCGCCGACTCCCTTTGTAAGGAGTATTTCAAAATTAAGTCCGCTTTCACGCAGAAAACGCTCGATTTTAGGGTGCTGCTTTGCCGCTTTCCCCTTCCCAGCCGTAGGATTTAAAATAACCCAAAATTTCCTATATTGCACCATGAGGGAATTATATCATGGTTTTGGATTATTTACTATTTCTTTTAACCACGAACCATACGAATAAGAACGAAGAATTCTACTCCCTCTGCGTCAAATCCCACTCCATAGCGTTAATTGCAGAAAGATAAGCCATTATCGAAGATTCAATTACATCGGTGGAAACGCCTCGTCCGTTCCAACGCCGTCCGTCCATTGCTATTTTTACCATTGTCTCACCTTGAGATGATGAGCCGCCTGTGATAGCGCCGATTTCATAAAGTTCAAGCTCCGGCTCTTTGCCGACAATTTGATTTATCGCCTTAAAGATTGAGTCGATGGGACCGTCGCCGAGGCAGACCAATTTTTCAAATCTGCCGTCTTTGTGCTGTAAGCGAATAACGCCAGCCGCTCCTAAAGCAGAGCCTGTGTTTACAGCCCAATGATCCAGTTTCCATGTTTCGGGAACCGACACTGCCCTGTCCATAACAAGAGCTTCAATGTCCCTGTCGCTGACAACTTTCTTTTTGTCGGCAAGGTCCTTAAAGTCGGCAAATATTTTTTCTAATGCCGATGCGTCAACGCTCAAACCTAAATCTTTAAGACGATCTTCAAAAGCGTGGCGACCTGAATGTTTGCCAAGAACCATGCGGTTTTGCGGAATACCAATCGACTGCGGAGTCATGATTTCGTAAGTTTCCCTTTTCGCCAATACTCCATGCTGATGTATTCCCGCTTCATGAGCGAATGCGTTATCGCCTACGATAGCTTTGTTCGGCTGTACCTTAACGCCCGTCACTTGCGATACAAGTCGGCTTGCGGCGTAAATCTGAGAACTGTCTATTCTTGTGTCGGCGGAAAAAAAGTCGTGGCGGACACGCAAGCCCATTACCACTTCTTCCAAAGAAGCGTTTCCGGCACGCTCGCCTATTCCGTTAATCGTACACTCAACCTGATCCGCTCCATTTGCGATGGCGGCGATACTGTTAGCTACCGCCAAGCCCAAATCGTTATGGCAATGCACCGACAAAGCCGCTTTTTCCATTTTCGGAGTATGTTCTTTTATGTAGCGGACACGCTCGCCGAATTCGGCAGGCATTGCGTAACCTACAGTGTCGGGGAAATTTACAGTAAGTGCGCCAGCTTCTATTACCGCTCCAAAAACTTTGCAGACAAAATCGGGATCGCTTCGGAAAGCGTCTTCTGCGGAAAACTCAATGTCATTGCAGAATTTTTTTGCGTACTTCACGGCAGAAACCGCCTGTTCCAAAACCTGATCAGGAGTCATTTTTAGTTTGAACTCCATGTGTACGGGCGATGTTGCAAGAAATATGTGAACACGGGGACTTGCCGCTTTCGCCAACGCTTCTTTGGCTGCGTCAATGTCGCCTTCTCTGCTTCGGCAAAGCCCTGCAACGGAACAATTTTTTATGATACCGGCGATTGCTTTTACAGATTCAAGATCGCCCGGGCTTGAAATAGATTTTGCTGAAAACGGCATAGAAGCCGTCCGCATGTTTACTGAAAAACCGCAAAAGTACGAAATGATTTTCATGGATATACAGATGCCGGAAATGGACGGCTATGAAGCGACACGGCGTATCAGAGCGCTTGATATTTTAGTGGCAAAGACCATACCAATTGTTGCAATGACAGCAAATGTATTTAAAGAAGACATTGAAAGATGTCTTAATATCGGCATGAACAGCCATATCGGTAAACCAATTAATTTTGACGAAGTCATAAAAACGCTTCACTCATTCTTGGGAGTCTGAGCGTCTTTTTTCCAATTATCAATATGCTTCTTTATCGCCGTAAAACTTTTTTCGCTCATGGCATGTTCCATTTTGCAGGCGTCGTCCACCGCCGTTTTTTTATCGACACCCAAAAAAATCAGCCAGTCAGAAATAGCGACGTGCCTTTCATACATCGTTTCAGCAATTTTCCGCCCTTTAGCGGTTAATGTTATAAATCCTTCGTTGTCTATTGCGATATAACCTTTAGCCTTTAAATTTTTCATTGCGACGCTTACGCTCGGCTTTGAGTATTCAAGCTCGTTGACAATATCAATGGAGCGAACCTGACTCCCCTTAAGGTTTAAAACATGAATTGTCTCTAAATACATTTCCGCCGATTCATGTATGCTCAATATTAAGCCTCCTTGTCGGTTTTCTTGCGCTATCTATTATTATATACTGCTTATATCACCATTACCAGTGAAGAATAATCCGACAGCAAAGAATCGCTTGTAATAAGCCGCATAGGGGAAGTAAGAGCCTGTGCCAGCAGCATATGGTCAAACGGGTCTTTGTGAATATTAGGCAACTCCATATACGCTTTAAGGCAATCACTGGTCAGTGGCAGTTCTGTAAAATCGTATTTTTGGGCAAGGTTATAGAGTTCTTCCAAATTAAGATCCAGTTTGCCGCTTTTTATTTTTGTTGCAATTTCCCATAAAGAGACAGGACTGTAAAATATATCCATTACATCAGATGCAATTAGTTCTTTTATCGAATCAATTCGATCAGAGTCCCAAAAATACCACAACAGAATATTGGTATCCAATAGAAACCTGTTCATTTTTTTGCAAATTCCTCAAATCCCTTCATGCTGTAAAAAGACTCTATAACGTCATCTGGCAGCGGATCGTCCCAGCCTTTAAGGAATTCAATTTTACCTTTCATACAGCCCAAAGCCTGTTTCCGTCGTTCTGCCTTTATTTTATTGATATTGACCGCCGTAATAATCGCTTCCGGTTTGCCGTAAGCTCCGATATAGATGGTTTCCCCCGCCGCCGCCCGTTTAACCAGTCTGGACAAATTTGATTTCGCCTCGTGAATGGGGATAGTCTTTTTTTCTACCAAAGGTCTTTCCATAACCATATTCATAATATAAACTTAGCCTAGATCGGGCTAAATGTCAAGGGAAATTTAAAAAAAATATTGAAAAGTCTATCCTGTGTATACCCCCCAGTGCGGAAAGTTGCCCTACAGGAAACGGCGTGTTATTATTAAGGCAAGATGATGAAAAAACTCCCCCTCCAAAAAGCGTTTACCCTTCTTGAATCGGGTCCTGTCGTTCTTGTTACAACAGCCGACGGCGGCAAGCAAAATATACTTACGCTTTCATGGACTATGGTAATGGATTTTACCCCTCGTTTTGCCTTTTTAACAGGTTCATGGAATCACTCTTACAAAGCACTGACAAAAACAGGGGAATGTGTAATAGCCATACCTGCCGTTGACCTTGCAAAAAAAGCCGTGCAAATAGGGACTTGTTCAGGTGCGGAAGTAGACAAGTTTAAAAAGTTTAAATTAACGCCTTTGGAAGCGGAAAATGTATCCGCGCCGCTTATCAAAGAGTGTTATGCAAATATCGAGTGCCGTGTAGTTGACCACATTAAAAAGCACGACATTTTTGTCCTTGACGGCTTGGCGGCGTGGGTAGACGGCAATCGCGCCGAAAAGCGTTGTTTCCATGCCGTAGGAGACGGACATTTTATCGCAGACGGAAAAATTATAAACCACCGCCGACTTATGCTTTCTAAACTGCCTAAAGGGGTTTGAAGATTCCATAAGTCATTATAAAACCGCCAAAAACCCTCAAAAACAGTAGTTTTCAAGTGAGTAAAAATTTATTAAAAAATTTTATAAAAACGCTTGACAAACAAGTTAGGATACACTAACTTTTAATCATAAGTAGTTAGTTGTTACTAACTTTTTTATTTACCTTGTGGTTAGTGATTGCTAACTCAAGAATGGAGGTATTTTATGAAGAGGTTTTTTATTGCTATTCTCGTCATGGCTTTGTTGGCAAGTTTTGCCTTAGCCGAGGACGAAGAAGGCATCGGTCTTTCCGTCGGATTGGAATTCGGCATTGGAAATGTAAACAAAGCTAACGATGAGGAAATGTCTCCTTATCTTATGCCTATGCTTATCTACGAAAATTCTTTCCTTGATGACGCGCTGGATGTATATGCCGAAGTTGACTATACTTTCGGCTTTACCAAAGAACCCAACGAAGACGGAGATGAGGTCAATCCGCAGTCAATATATGTTGATCTTATGATTGGTTATAATTTAGGTATCGGCGATGCGTCCACTTTGTCATTTATTCTGGAGAATGAATTTGACGAGATAATCATTGCTCCAAAGATTGAGGAAGGCAACGCTCTTACAGGGATATTTACACCGGCGATTAAATTCAATCAAAATTTTGAGTCAGGAGATATTTATGCCAAAATCGGCGCGCCAATCACATATATTCAATACTATAAAGATGCCGATACAGCCGTAGGACTGGACTTTACTCTAGGTTGGAAAAGCTCTTTTGGTTTGGGACTTGAGGCAAAAGTATGCACGCTGATTGTTCCAAGTGATGATGCGGGATACAAAGGCGTTGAAGCGATTATTTCTTTTGAAAAAGAGCCAATATACATAGAAGTTGAAACAATTATCCCAAAGGAAATTGCCAATGAAGGCATAACCGTTACCCCTGAATTTGATTATTCTTTTAAAAGTTTTACTTTTTATGTTAAAAGCGAGTTTGCGCTTATCGGGATTGACGGGGGAAATGTCAGCATATCTCCCGCCCTAGGAGTAAAATTCAATTTTTAAATAAAAACCGCTTGACAATAATATCGTAAGCGGTTAAACTTGAATTGGTTAGCGAAAACTAACTTTTTTATTTACCTTGCGGTTAGTTACAACTTACCGCAACCGGAAAGGAAGTATAAAATGATGCCTTTATCAATGGCAAATATCGGAGAGGAAAATTCGATAAAAAAAGTAGGCGGCAAGGAAGAAATCCGTCAGTTTCTCGCAAACTTAGGCTTTGTTCCCGGTTCGCACGTTACGATTGTTACCAAAAACAGCGGTAATGTGATTGTAAGTATAAAAGAATCTCGTGTAGCCGTAAGTCAAGAAATGGCTACAAAAATAATGGTATAAAAAGGAGTCATATCATGAAAACGCTTAAAGAGACAAAACCGGGCGAAACTGTTCAAGTAGTAAAAATAAACGGCGGAGGACCAATAAAACGCCGTATCATGGAAATGGGTATTACCAAAGGTGTAGAAATCCATGTCAGAAAAGTCGCTCCGTTAGGCGATCCTGTAGAAATTACGGTGCGAGGTTATGAACTTTCACTGCGTAAAGAGGACGCAGAATCAATAGAAGTTAGTGAATAAAGGAGAAAACCATGGCTATTAAAATCGCGCTTGCGGGAAATCCCAACAGCGGCAAAACAACATTGTTTAACGCCCTTACAGGCTCCAACCAATTTGTGGGAAACTGGCCCGGCGTAACTGTAGAAAAAAAAGAAGGCAAATTAAAAGGGCAAAAAGATGTAACTGTAACGGACTTGCCGGGCATTTATTCTCTTTCGCCTTACTCACCTGAAGAAATAGTCGCCCGCAATTATTTAATTGACGAAAAGCCCGAAGCAATACTGAACATTATTGACGCTACGAATTTGGAGCGCAATCTGTTCCTTACAACCCAGCTTACAGAGCTTGGCATACCTGTTGTCATGGCGTTAAACATGATGGACGTAGTGCATAAAAACGGCGATAAAATTGATACAGCAAGGCTCGCCAAAGAACTTGGCTGTCAGGTTGTGGAAATATCCGCGCTTAAAGGCACGGGGATTATGGAAGCGGCGGAAACGGCTATCAAGGCGGCGGAAGGCGTAAAAACTTTACCGCAACACAGTTTTTCAGGCGCGGTGGAACATACGCTGGCGCATATCGAAGAAGCGGTTTTACATGATATGCCTGATGAACAACAACGATTTTTTTCCATAAAACTGTTTGAGCGCGACAAAAAAATTATCGAAAAACTGGGATTAAAACCCGAACAAGTCGCGCATATCGAGCAAGACATTAAACAGTGTGAAGCTGGGCTTGATGACGACAGCGAAAGCATAATCACCGCTGAGCGTTATAGCTACATTGATTCAATTATCAAAGGCTGCATAAAAATAAAAAACAAAGGCAAACTCAGCATATCGGACAAAATAGACAGAGTTGTTACAAACCGAATTTTGGCACTCCCTATTTTTGCGGTTATAATGTTTATCGTTTACTTTGTTTCTGTAACAACAATAGGAACAATTGCTACCGATTGGGCAAATGACGGAGTGTTCGGAGACGGATGGCACTTGTTTGGAATTGGTTCATCAGCTTACGAAGATTCAGTCAGCAACTTTAATGACGGACTGATAACAGAAGAACCCGACCCCGCTAATTTCGGCGTATGGATTCCCGGCGTTCCGGTAGCTCTTGGTAATTTACTTGAATCAATTAACTGCGCCGAATGGTTGCGAGACCTGATTGTAGACGGAATTGTGGCGGGCGTTGGAGCGGTGCTTGGTTTTGTGCCTCAAATATTTATCCTGTTTATTTTCCTCGCCTTCTTTGAAGCCTGCGGTTATATTGCACGTATCGCCTTTTTTATGGACAGAATTTTCCGCCGCTTTGGATTATCAGGCAAATCATTCATTCCGCTTCTTATCGGCACAGGTTGCGGCGTTCCCGGCATTATGGCATCACGTACAATTGAAAACGACCACGACCGCAAAATGACAATTATGACCACCACATTTATTCCCTGCTCGGCAAAGTTGCCCATTATCGCATTGATTGCCGGTGCTTTGTTCAACGGAACATGGTGGGTAGCTCCAAGTGCGTACTTTATCGGAATTGCGGCGATTATCTGTTCTGGCGTAATTTTGAAAAAAACAAAAATATTTTTAGGCGAAGTCGCTCCATTTGTTATGGAACTCCCAGCCTACCATTTGCCTACCGTGCTTAATATTCTACGCAGTATGTGGGAACGTGGCTGGTCATTCATCAAGAAAGCCGGAACGATTATTCTGCTTGCGACAATCGGCGTATGGTTTTTATCCTCTTTCGGATGGACAGACGGCGGTTTCGGCTTGGTCGATATGGAAGACAGTATTCTTGCCGCAATCGGAGGCGTAATTGCCGTTATTTTCTCACCGCTTGGCTGGGGTAACTGGAAAGCAGCAGTTGCCGCTATCACAGGTTTGATTGCAAAAGAAAACGTGGTAGGAACTTTCGGTATCCTCTACGGTTTCGGCGAAGTCGCAGAAGACGGCTCGGAAATGTGGTCACAACTTGCCGCAAGTTTTACAGGCATCGCCGCCTACTCCTTCCTAGTTTTCAACCTACTGTGCGCTCCCTGCTTTGCGGCAATGGGTGCAATTAAACGTGAAATGAATAACGCCAAATGGTTCTGGGCGGCAATAGGCTATCAGTGCGGCTTGGCATACATTGTCTCGCTGTGTATCTATCAATTTGGAATGTTGTTTACAGGTCATTTTGGTTTTGGAACAGTCATCGCGTTTCTGCTAACAGCGGGATTTTTGTATATGTTGTTCCGTCCGGCAGTTAAGAAGTAATGGAGTAACGTATGTCTAATTATTTGTTGAATAATGCGGGGACAATTCTTACCGGATTATTTCTGCTTGCGATTGTTACAACAGTTACGGTAAAAATCGTCAGGGAAAAAAAGAGATGCACAGGGATATGCTCCGGCTGTTCCTGTGATTGCGGAATTAAAAGAGAAATCTTATGGAAAAAATAACATTAAACGTGGACGGAATGTCTTGCGGTCATTGCGAAATTGCCGTTCAAGACGCCGTTCGCAAACTGTCCGGCATCAAGAAAGTTAAAGCCAACAGGCACAAAAAAGAAGTTGCTGTTGATTATGACGCAGCCCTTGTAACGCAAGAACAGATTGTCAGCGCGATAAATGGCACTGGTTATAGTGTGATTTTATAGCGGCGTTGTTATTCGACAAACACCTTTTACGCATGAAAAAAATGCTGAAAATTTCGCGTTAACTTTCGGTTTTCAGACTTGCAATCTGCCGAACTTTGGCAAGCAAGAGTGCGGTTCCGTAGCCAAGGAAAGAGGATACAAGGCGGTCAAGCAGGTTGACCGGAATACGAGAGCCAATCTCCACGACAATGAGCGGTAAACCTTTTCTGATCAGTGCGGACTTGAAGTCCATTTCAGAGGATGTGGTGGCAGGTGCGGCGGGCTGTAAAATATCAATAAGCGTGGCGAAAAAACCTCCCAACACGCTGATAACCACGCATAGTGCAAAAGACAGCATGACCAGTAAAATAACAGTTTCTATCAAAATCTGTATATTAATTTTTTGGGCTGTCGGCTTTTCCCGCGCACCGATGTCCAGTTCACGTGGAAACCAGCGGATAAATTGTGCGGTAACTAGGGCTACCGCTATATTGCAGAGGGTATACAGGTACGGAGGCAAACCAAAAAAATAGATGCTGTGATGCAACAGGTTGGTTATGGCTCCCGTCAGAACGCCCCAGAATAGACCGCAGAAAAATGTAACGGTCATAGTGAACGCCGTATCCAAATACAGGGGGATGCCCAGAAAGTTATGCAAAAAACGGCTCAGAACCGTATTCAGCACGACTCCTGCAAGGCATACAAAAACGCAGACAATCTGTTTTGACTTTTGCATATTATAATTAAAAACGTTAATTGCCTTTTTGTCTAGTTTAGCGTTATAATAAGCCATGCTTGGCGAAAGAACAATTAACACCGCCGAATTCGAATCCTATTTCCGTCTGCTGTGGCTTTTGGTGCTGTTTGTGAGCCTCCTTGTGGTTTTTCTCTGCTATCTTTACTTTGCCGCACGAAAAGCCCGTGAGAGGGAATCAAAAACAATTGCCTTTTCCTCGCTGATGTTGGAAGGGCAGGAAGCCGAACGAATGCGGATTGCCGCCGAACTCCATGACTCGGTTCTTCAGGATTTACAGGACAAAGCCATTGCCGCACGGATTAGGGAAATCTGCAACCGCCTGATGCCGCCTGACTTTACTCGTTTAAGCCTGCGTGATTCCCTCTACTCGCTGTGCAATTCGTTTGTAAAACGGACGGGGATTGAGTGCGTTGTGGAAATAACTGATGATCCATGCTTTGAGTCCCTGAGCGGCGAGATGCGGTTGCACCTGTACCGGATTGCACAGGAAGCGCTCAACAATGCCGAAAAACATTCCCATGCCCAAAAAACCATGCTTGTAGCACGTTTATCGTCCGGGGGGGGGGTATAACATCAATTCGCTTCTGTTCAGCGTTTCCGACGACGGCAAAGGGCTTGCAAACGGTTTTGAAACGACAAGCGGCTTAGGGCTACAAACTATGCGTCATCGGGCAATGCTTCTTGGCGGACGCATTGATTTTATCAGCGAAGAAGGCAACGGCTTTATGGTGTGCATTGAAATACCGCATAACAAGGAAGTAAAATGAACAGCATTTTTATTCTGGAAGATCACCCGGTAATGCTTAAAGGGCTTGCCTCGTGGTTCGTTGGGACGGGACGATGGCAGGTTTTGGGAATCGCGCCGAACCTTGAAGACGCAAAGTCATTGTTAGCTGAAGTTCCACCATTACCTGACATCATACTTCTGGACATTCAATTGAAGTCCGGGGAGTCTGTGGACAGTTGCGGTTTCGATCTTATCCCCTGGCTTCGGGAGCGTTACGGCAAAAAAGCGCCCCCGGTAACTGTCTACACCCATTTTGACGACTATGCTCACGCCAACACCGCTTTGCTTCTGGTGGCAAAAGGCTATGTGTGCAAACACCGCAGTGAAGAAGAACTAGAAGCCGCTCTGCTCTCCGTACTGCGTGGTGAAACCGCCATAGACGAATCGGTGAAGACCGGACTGCAAAACGCCACGGAAACCAAAAAACTCCTAACTTCACGTGAAGCGGAGATTCTGGCTCTGGTTGTAAACGGCTTATCCAACAAACGCATTGCCACCGATCTTGGCATCAGCCAACGTACTGTAGAAAACACGCTCTCCTGCATTTATTTCAAAACCGGAATCGCATCAAGGGCGGAATTGCGGAAAATGTAGCGGAAAGAAATTAACACCCATAGCGGATATTACATTCCTTTTGTGCCTCTGCGAGATGTCCTCTTCAATTCCTCATTTTTCTTTTGTAAATAATTGCACAAACTGATCAGGCGTTATTGCAGGAATGGCACTTAAAGAATAATCTTTAGTGTTTCGGGTAACAATATAATCAACAGAAAAACTTTTCCCAACGACAAACTGAACGGAATCTTCAAAGTCTTCCCAGTCAAGATTCAAAGCCTCATAGATATTGCCGTCTGTTACGGTTGCAGGGGAAAAAATTTCTAAAAGTTCTTTCATTGCGTCTTTAGTCGGCTTTTTACCGAGAGTGCTTTTAGCAAGAAAGAAAATATCAGTTATTGCGGAAGCGGAGATAAAACCTGAAATAATATTTTTTTCCACCAATTTTGAGACAGCTTCCGAAACAGCAAAATCTTTGCGGTGAAGAAGAATGTCTAGCGCAACATTGGTATCAATCAAGACTTTCATCAGAGGTGTTTTGCCAGCCTTTTCATGCGCCATTCATCAAGATCAATATCTCCCAAACTTGAGAGTACGCCCGATATGGCTTGTGTATGAGGACAGTCTTTTAACAATTCGTTAAATTCTTTTTTCGTAAAACGCGGTATGTCGTTATTGGCTTTGGGTTTTTCCTTTACAGGAAACAGGATTGTTATGTCTGTTCTCCCTTTTGGTATGTTTCGGGGAACATCAAGTATAACCCGATAATCGTCAGTAATATCTACCGTTTGTGTTATCGTCATACATTAAATATACTAAATGATTAAGAAAAAAGAAAGGGGCGCAATGTCTCACCGATAAAAACGCCAAAGACTTAAAAACTTGTAGGTAAAAAATAGTGATGTTATGGTAGAGTAACGGCAATAGTGCTTAACGCCGAATCAGCCTACAAAACTCGCAAATTTTCCACAAAACCGTGCGTAAACTACTTAAATTGACCTAAAAAAACCTTCAAATCCGTGCGTAACTACTCATGACAAAAAATTTTAATAATCTTAAAATTCTATTAATACCGTCCTATAAAGAACGGATAAATCTTCGTGATTACCTGCCATAGAGGTAGGTTTAACAAAAAGGAGTTTTTTATGAAGAAGATTGTTTGCATCATGGTATTGACTTTCGTAATTATGGGGGCGGCTTTTGCCCAAGCAAAACCGGCGACACCTGCTCCTGCACCAGCAAAACCTGCTACACCTGCTACACCTGCAGCTCCGGCGGCAGTGCCACAGGAGAAAAAGAACGCTATTGCGCTGGACTTGTTCCAACTGTTCAAGGGGTTTATCGCTACCGACAGCGATAGTGATTTTTCGGTCTTCATTTTTTCCGCCGCTTATGAACGGCTTATCGTTCCACACTTTAGCGTTGGCGGCGACGCTGAAACGTATTTTATTACTTTGGGCAGCATTAGCCTTTTCTATCTCGGAATTGCCGCCGAGGGACGGTATTATCCTGTGACAAACTTTGATAAGTTCTTCATTGGCACAACGTTTGGGTTTAACTTTTTGGCAGGTTCGGTGGACATAAATAGTGACGATGGTATTGGTATTCACGGTTTTGCAGGACTGACTACTTCACTCAAGGTGGGCTATAAACTGATATTCCCCAACAATAATATCTATGTAGAGCCGTCCATGGCTTATGTTTTGTCAAAGTCTTCATCTTATTTCCCAACGCCCTTTGGCTGGAACGGCGGATTACGTTTTGGGTATATGTTCTAAAAAATAGTCACTCATGCGACACATGGAGGTTATATGAAAAGAAATATTTTTTTAAGTTTGACAACGGCTATTCTGCTGATTGCGACCGCATGTAGCGGTTCCTTTACAGACCCTGGAATGTTGGATCAGCCCGGTGGCGGCACAAGCGGTGGCGGTGGTTGGGGTACGGGCGGTGGTGGCGGCACTACAACAGGCATACAAATAACCACAACGTCATTGCCTAATGGGAAAGTAGGAGTGCCTTACAGCCAAACTTTAACAGCAACAGATACTACTAATAATACGATCACATGGAGAATATTATCAGGCTCATTGCCCAACGGCGTGGGGTTTTCTAGTACAGGGGTAATTGCAGGAACGCCGACAGAGGCAGGAACATTTAATTTCACGGTTGAAGCAAAAGCAACAAACGTTGTTAAGAGCAGCACTAAGGCGTTTTCTATCGTTATCGCTCGAAGAGAAGGCGACAGCAAAGAAACTGCCATTCCGCTTACTCTGAACACATGGGCTAACGGCAACCTCCTCACATTAAGCGATGTGCAGTGGTTCTCCTTTACCGCCACCGCATCAACGCAGTACATTTATGTTAATAACGGGACATCGACAACCTTGCTTGTGCAGGTATATGACTCAAACAATACCGCAGTCGGAGAGGCAACACAGTTTCCTCGTTATACCAAATACATCTCGATGTCATTAACACCGGGGCAGACGTACTATATCAAGGTTAGCACGAGTTATTCCATTGGCAATAGCACATGCACATATAAGATAGGGTTCAACACGAGTTGGGTTCCTCCTCCGGGTGCCATTCAGCTTACCCTGGACACATGGACTGACGGCAATCTTCCCACATCAAGTGATGAACAGTGGTTTTCCTTTACCGCCACCGCATCAACGCAGTACATTCATGTTAATTACGGGATGATGACATCCTTATATGTGCAGGTATATAACTCAAGCGGAACCACAGTCGGAAGCGAAACACAATTGTTAAGTTCTATCACTGCTACCTTAAGCAAATACACCTCGTTGTCAGTAACATCGGGGCAGACGTACTATATCAGGGTTAGACTGTATCCCAACAGCGGCAGCGGCACATACAAGATCGGATTTACTGAGGGATTTTATCCTCCCGAAACTACCATAACCCAACTTACTCTGAACACATGGGCTGACGGCAATATCCCCACATCAAGCGATGAGCAGTGGTTCTACTTTATCGCCACCGCATCAACGCAGTACATTCATGTTGATTTCGGGACGCTGACAAGCTTGTATGTGGATGCAGTCGGAAGCGAATCACGGCTGGATAATTCAACATACACCTCGCGGTCAGTAACATTGGGGCAGACGTACTATATCAAGGTTAGCCCATATAACAGCAATTACAAAGGCACGTACCGGATAGGGTTTACCACGTCAACAACACCGCCACAGAATTGATGAGTAGAGGGAAGTAATTTTTAAATAGCGAGTAGTGTGCCTTGCATTGCGGGGCACACTACTTGTTGCGTATTCCTATTGACAATTTTTGTAATTACAATATAATTACAAAATAGAGGTGTAATAATGTTGACTTCCGTTGTCCAAATTGGTAATTCTCGCGGTATTAGGTTACCAAAAAGAATTTTTAATGAATTAAAAATAAAAGACGAAGTGGAATTAATTATCAATAAAGATAGATTAATTATTAAAGGTGTAAAGAAAAAACCACGGCAGGGCTGGAGCGAAGCTTTTGCAAAAAAAACTACGGACAAAACTTATAAACTATTAATACCTGATAATATTGACAATGAAACTTTTGAATGGGTTTGGTAGTGGAACAATATTCTATTTGTCTTGTTAATCTGGAGCCAACAATTGGGACACGCGGCATAACTGGACACCTGAATTTCATTGAAAATGAGTAGTGTGCCTTACATTGCGGGGTACACTACTTGTTGTGGTTTCAAAGCGGTCTTGTATGAGGACGCAGGGTGTCAGTAAGCTCGGAATAACAGTCACTTGTTTCTTTATTAATTTTCGTTATCATCGGAAATAGTTAGAACTTTCATTACAGATGTTTCGCCAGCCTTTCCATGCGGATTTCATCAACTGTCATATCAGTATGCAAAATACCTGTCAATGAACGCAAGGTTTCATCTGCAAGCAATTCTTCTTTCATCGCTTTGGTAAGCCGAATTTTGCCGTTGTTGAGAACAGGCTTTGAAGGCTGCGCCTTTTTCTTGTCGGGAAACTGTAATATTATACTTGTCCGCCCGGTCGGTACTTCACGAGGAACTTCAAAATCCAAATGCAACTTCCGATCAGCAGGAATTTCAACAGTTTGTGTAATGGTCATGGGCAAGCCTCCATAAGTAGAACATAGCATGAAAAATAGCAAAAAGCAAGGTAACGCAAAATTTTACCGTCCTACTTACTTTCCAAGTACGCCTTCTCTACTGCAATTGCAAGTTGATCCGGGCATGATGTTTCCTTGGTTACTCCTCTTTCTACACAGAGGATTCCTTTGCATTTTTCTTTTATTGCTTCTACGGTCATTCCGTCAACAAGGCGTGGGATTACTTGCAGATTGCCGCTGCAACCGCCTGCAAACGATACATTGGTTATGATATTTCCGTTAATATCAAAATTAATTTCTTTGGAACAAGTTCCCTGTGTTTTATATGAGTATCTCATATCGCCAGTATACGCTATTAACCCGCTATATGCCTATATTGTAAATCGCGTATTTTTCCTGTGGTAGTGCCCATGGGACAGAATGTACACCACGCGCGCGGGGTAAAAAGAATTCCGCAAATCACCGCTATCGCGGTGGCTACTTCCATAAAAACCAGAATTGTATAACCTATTCTGTCAATGTCCAATGTCGGAACAATCCATATCATTAGCCCGATAAATGAACCCATCATCAAAGCCCATATAACAAATTTAAAACCTTTTGTTTTAGTTATGGCGGGGCGTTTAAGCGCGAAAAAAGCAAATGGGCGCGTTATCAACCCGATAAATGATCCTCTTGGGCATATTCTAGCGCAACTCATTTTTCCATAGCCCGCAATAGCAATGATAATCGGCGTAAACATACAGACCAGTCCGTAAAACCCAAACGGATGCCAAAAGTTGGCTATCGTCATCCATGCTATAGTGATTATCCATGACCATCCCTGCCAGGAAGGACACCAAGTCTTGCCGTTTACTACTGTTGATTTAATTTTCCGAGTTAAATATGTCATATTTACTATACTCCTAATAATCTTACTATATATATATGATTACAGTATATTTTATTACAAAAAAAATGGCATTGTCAACAATTAAAAAGTTGTTTTTTTTCTCAAAACATACTTGACATATGTGTCTAATATGTTTATAATACATATTAAATACATAGGTAATATGTGTTTAATATGACTGGAATATCAGTTATCTATATTTAAGGAGGATTCAGTTAAAAACATGGATTGGAAATTTATCATTAATCATCTACCAGTGTTTAAAGACGCGGCATTGCTGACGTTGGGTATTGGCATACTGGGAATTTTATTTTCATTAGCTGTCGGTCTGTTATCAGGGCTGTCGCTTTATTTCAAAACGCCGATTATATGGAGAATTGCCTCAGTCTATGTAGAATTATCCCGTAATACGCCGTTATTAGTGCAATTGTTTTTTCTCTATTTTGGGTTGCCCAAAATAGGGCTAGCCATACCTTCGGCAGTTTGCGCGGTTATTGGGCTTACTTTTCTTGGCGGCGGTTATATGGCTGAAGCTTTTCGCAGCGGTTTTGAAGCGGTGGAAACTATTCAATACGAGAGTGCGTTGAGTTTGGGTTTTACTAAGATTGGGGCAATTCGTCACGTTATATTTGCACAGGCGTTTGCCATGTCGCTTCCCGCTGTTCTTGCCAATATAATTTTCCTCATTAAAGAAACATCTGTTTTCAGCGTAGTCGCGCTTGCAGATCTCATGTATGTGGCAAAAGACCTCATCGGACTTTATTACAACACAGGCGAAACGCTTTTTATGCTTGTGTGTTTTTACCTTGTCATTCTGCTTCCTGTTTCGCTGTTTGCGTCCGCGCTTGAAAGGAGACTTCGTTATGCAGGATTTTAAGGTGTTGTTTGAGGGAAACGCGCTGTGGCGGCTGTTAGGCGGATTGCTTGTTTCAGTGCGTATCGCAATGCTCGCGCTACTGCTTTCGATACCTCTGGGCATTTTATTTGGGATGTTCCTTTCGGTAAAAAATAATGTCTGCCGTTTGATTGGCAGAGTATATCTTGAAGCCTTGCGTATCATGCCGCAACTTGTACTGTTGTTTCTTGTGTATTTTGGATTGACACGCGCATTTGGCTGGAATCTTTCAGGCGAAACTTCGGCGGTGCTGGTATTCACATTATGGGGCGCGGCGGAATTGGGCGACCTGGTTCGCGGCGCGATAGCCTCCATACCGGAACATCAGTATTTAAGCGCGGCGGCACTCGCTCTTACAAAAAGGCAAACGTATTTACATATTATACTGCCGCAAACTATACGGCGGCTTGTACCACTTTCAATTAACTTGGCAACACGCATGATAAAGACAACTTCACTGATTGCGCTTATCGGCGTACTAGAAGTTTTAAAGGTGGGACAGCAAATTATTGAGGGAAATCGTTATACAGCGCCCAAGGCGGCATTTCCAATATATGCCGTCATTTTTCTTTTATATTTTCTTTCATGCTGGCCGCTCTCCGCATTTGGCAAGCATTTAGAAAAAAAATGGAGTGTTTAACAATGGAAACTATACTAAGCATCCAGCGGCTTAATAAATACTATGACAAAGAGCATACGCTCAAAGATATTTCCTTTTCAATAGGAAAAGGCGAAGCTGTTGTAATCATCGGTCCTTCCGGTTGCGGCAAGAGTACTCTTCTGCGCTGTATTAACGGATTAGAGAAGATCCAATCCGGAGAAATTTTCATGGAAAACGAATCTCTTACAGAAGGGAAACCCGACTGGAGTCTTATACGTCAAAAAGTCGGCATGGTGTTTCAAAGTTATGAACTGTTTCCTCACAAAACGGTGTTGGATAACCTCATACTTGCCCCGCTCTGTGTGCAAAAGAAACGGCGGACAGATACATTAAAAGCGGCAGATGTTATTCTTACACGGGTTGGACTAATTGAAAAACGAAACGCGTATCCGCGCCAGCTTTCAGGGGGACAGAAACAACGCGTCGCTATTGCTCGCGCGCTGATGATGAATCCTGAAATTATGCTTTTTGACGAGGTGACAGCGGCGCTTGATCCTGAAATGGTACGCGAGGTTCTTGACGTGCTACTGGGGCTTGCCCGTGAGGGCATGACAATGCTGATTGTTACGCATGAAATGGAGTTTGCCCGCGCCGTATCTGACCGTATACTTTTCTTTGACGGCGGTGTACTACAGGAAGAAAATACCCCCGATAATTTTTTTACTGCGCCGCGCACAGAACGCGCCAAACAATTTTTAAATTTGTTTCAATTTAAAAAAATTGAAACAAAAAATATTTTTATGGAGGATAAAAAATGAAATCCAAAAAAACAACTGTCGTGAACGTAAAGCATTTAATTTACGTTTCTATTGCTGCGCTTTTGCTGGTGTTTATCACCGCATGCACGGCTTCAAAATCCGGTAAATTTCGTACGCTTAACGAAATTAAATCATCTGGAAAAGTCGTTATCGGCGTGTTTTCCGACAAAGCCCCTTTCGGGTATGTTGATGCAAACGGTCGTTATAAAGGCTATGATGTTTATTTTGCCGATCGCATAGCAAAGGATTTGGGCGTGAAAGTGGAGTATAAGTCCGTTGAACCTGCTAGCCGTGTCGAATTCCTTGAAACAGGTAAAGTGGACATTATTTTGGCTAATTTCACCGTAACAAAAGAGCGCGCCCAGAAAGTCGATTTTGCCTTGCCGTATATGAAAGTATCTTTGGGCGTGGTAAGTCCCAACGACGCTTTGATTACCGATGTAAAACAATTAGAAGGGAAAAAACTGATTGTCGCAAAGGGAACAACTGCCGACAGCTACTTTACAGCCAATCATCCCGAAGTTAACCTGTTGAAGTTCGACCAATACACTGAAACCTTCAACGCCCTACTTGACAAAAGAGCCGATGCGTTCTCAACTGATAATACAGAAGTTTTAGCGTGGGCGCTGCAAAACCCCGGCTTTACAGTTGGTATACCTTCTCTTGGCGGACTTGACACTATCGCCCCTGCCGTTACGAAAGGAAATTCAACATTGCTACAGTGGATTAACGATAAAATTAAAGCGCTGGCAGCCGAGCAATTCTTTCATAATGATTATAACGAAACACTTGAGCCTGTATACGGTAACGCGGTTAATCCCGATGAGCTTGTTGTTGAAGGCGGCGTTGTTCAGTGAATAGACGCTTTTGTCTAAAAAAAGTATTAGTAGGAATTCGTAGAATTCCTTAATTAACAATCCATTAGGAGGATATTATGAGTAAGTATCGTTTAGAAACCCTAGCGGTCCACGCCGGACAGGAAAAGCCGGATAGCGCGACCACAGCCCGCGCGGTTCCAATTTACAGAACCGCGTCTTATGTGTTTAAAAGCACGGAACACGCGGCAAACTTGTTCGGTTTGCGGGAACTTGGGAATATTTATTCCCGTCTTACAAACCCGACCAACGAAGTTCTGGAAAAAAGAATAACAGCTTTAGAAGGAGGAGCCGCGTCCGTCGCCATAGCCAGTGGAACTTCGGCTATTTTCTACGCTATAATCACCCTTGCCCAAGCAGGCGATGAAATTGTGAGCGCCACGAACCTTTACGGAGGCAGTTACACGATGTTCGACGCTATTTTGCCCACGCTCGGCATAAAGGTGAAATTCGTAGACCAAAGCAAACCAGAAAATTTTGAAAAGGCGATTACGCCCAAAACCAAGGCGTTGTTTGTGGAAACCATCGGCAACCCAGTTCTTGACGTTGTGGATTTTAAAGCGATAGCAGACATAGCCCACAAAAACGGACTGCCTTTAATTGTGGATTCCACATTCACAACCCCGTACCTTTTCAAGGCAATTGAACACGGCGCGGACATCGTTGTCAATTCTCTGACAAAATGGCTTGGCGGTCATGGCACAAATATCGGCGGCATAATTACCGATGCCGGAACATTTGACTGGAAAGCCGGCAAACACCCGCTTTTCACAGAGCCGGACGCCAATTACCACGGCTTGCGCTGGGCGATTGACTTACCTGACGCGCTAAAACCAATAGCTTTCGCGCTTCGCGTCCGTACTGTTCCATTACGCAATTTAGGAGCCGCCCTTTCGCCGGACAACGCATGGCAGTTCCTGCAGGGCATTGAAACCTTACACCTGCGTGTTGAGCGCCATGTAGAAAACACTTTGAAAGTCGCAGAGTGGCTGAAAAAACATCACAAAGTCGCATGGGTTCGCTATCCTGGGCTTTCCGATGACCCGACTCATGCGCTTGCGAAAAAGTATTTCAAACACGGCTACGGCGGCGTGGTTGTATTCGGCTTAAAGAGCGGTTATGACGGAGCTATCAAGTTTATAAATAACTTGCCTCTATTCTCTCTACTTGCTAACGTGGGAGACGCCAAGAGTTTGGTCATACATCCCGCAAGTACGACACATTCCCAGCTTAGTCCTGAACAGCAAAAAGAGGGCGGACTTTCGCCCGATTTGATCCGCCTGTCCATCGGCATTGAGCATATAGACGATATTATAGAAGCATTGGAAGAAGGGATTAGCAAGTCATAATAATAATGCAGGGGTTGAAAATTTTCAGCCCCTGCATTTGCTCTAGATGATCTGCGACAGAGATATAAATTCAAACTGTACCCTATAACACATTTCACAAATATTTAATGGGAGAATAACTATGAAAAGAAGCGCCATGTTTTTACTTTGGGTTGGAGCGGCAATTTCTATCTCTGAAATATTTACCGGCGGACTGCTTGCTCCACTTGGTTTTGTTCAAGGACTTATTGTAATAATTATTGGACATTTAATCGGAACGGCGTTGTTTGCCGGAGGCGCTTATATTTCTTATTACCGAAAAGTAAACGCAATGGACAGCGTTGCTTTTTCTTTTGGTAAAAATGGCGGCAAACTTGTCGCATTGTGTAACATAGTACAGCTTGTAGGTTGGATTATTATTTTAGTAGTACAAGCGGGAGGCGCAATTGCCGCCGTATTACCAAATATTCCTTTTTGGACGATAACGCTTACTTTATCTGTTTTTCAAATAATATGGGCTTTAATTTTTGGCAGCCCAGGTGGGAAAATAAACGATATAGCGGTTGTTCTTTTGGCAAGCCTTTGCGTTTTATTTCTTATTGAATCATTTGGTTATAAATCAGATTTTATTCTTATGTCAAATAACATGAGCATAATGTTAGGAATAGAATTATCCATAGCGATGCCTGTTTCGTGGCTACCATTAGTGGGAGATTATTCCTGTAAAGCGAATGACAAAATATCCGCCGTATTAATGCCGTTTTTAGGATATTTTTTTGGAAGTTGTTTTATGTATTTTATCGGACTTTCAATCGTCATTTACAATGGAAATAATATTTTTGAATTTATCGCGTCAAGTAAATTTCGCTATGTTGCCTGCGGCATAGTTTTATTATCAACTATAACTACTAATTTTGTCGCCATCTATTCCGCGGCAGTTTCATCTACACAATGGGTAAAAAGTAAAAACATTCGGATCTCGATAATAGTAATTGGATTATTTACGTTATTAATTTCCGTGTTTTTCCCAATCAACCGTTTTGCGCTAATTCTAGAAAAATTCCTGACATTTATTACAATGGTATTTGTACCAATAT
>NZ_BDHD01000010.1:0-32263 GCF_054786075.1 Treponema sp. R6D11
AAGAATAGTAAAGAATAGTAAAGAATAGTAAAGAATAGTAAAGAATTACAATAGATTTTAGAGTTACGGCGAATTTAGGTAACTTATCAAAAATGACCAAAAACAATGATTTAGATGTTGTTTTTTGAGTAAATTAAGAAAGAAAAAAGAAAGATAATTACTAACCTCTGTTTTTTATTTTTAATAACCAGTAAAATTGAAAGTTGATAAGACAAAATACGGGGAAAACATTAAAACCGTACATATTTAGGAGGGATAAATGCCTGACATTTTTGATTTTCACGAAAATGTAGTTAAAAATTTTGAGCAATTTTCCCGCAGTTTTACCACAATCAGAGCGGAAGATATAAGAAAGGCAGTTGACACCGAATATGCCAATAAACGGTATTGGCCGGCTCCGCTTATTCAAATAAACCCTAACTATGAAAAAGCGTCTACCGTTGCCGACTTGGTTAAAGATAATACCCTTCATCCGGTTTGCGGTAAAGTGTTTCGTAATTTTCACCTTTATACTCACCAGCAGGAAGCATTGGCAATCGCCCAAAGAAAGGAATCATTTGTGGTTACCGCAGGAACGGGTTCCGGTAAAAGTCTTGCCTTCTTTCTGCCAATAATCAATTCGATTATAAAAGCCAGGGAAAATGACGCCTCTCCAAGAACACGGGCGATCATTATCTACCCCATGAATGCTCTTGCAAACAGTCAAATGGAAGAACTTCAAAAATATCTGAATAATTTTATAGAAAGCAATCCGGAAGAAAAGCCGCCTTATTCTTTTAAGCGTTATACCGGACAAGAAGACAGCGGAGAGCGGGAAGTTATAGCGCAAAATCCGCCTGACATTTTACTTACTAACTATATGATGATGGAACTGCTCCTTACTCGTTATAATGACGCTGATCGCGCTGTTATATCGCATTGTATAGGGCTTGAATACCTTGTCCTTGACGAACTCCATACCTACCGTGGCAGACAAGGCGGAGATGTAGCTCTCCTTATCCGCCGTATAAAACGACAGCTTCAAACAAACAATCTTGTCTGTATTGGCACTTCCGCTACTATGGCATCGTCAAATGATGATGGCGGAAAAGATGAAAAAACAGCGGCTGCAGATTTCGCCGGAAATCTTTTTGAAGAAAAAATCCCTGTTTCTAATGTTATTTCCGAAAAACTTGAACGTGTGACCAATACTAATCTATCCTTAAATGATATTTTACTTGCATTGAATAACAGGATTCTTAATTCTGCGAACTTCAAACTTAATATTACTGAATTAAAAAACGATCCGCTGGCTGTCTGGCTGGAACTGACTATGGGAATAAATCATTCGGGAATAAAAGCACCGGCAAGAGCTAAACCATTGTCAATAAAAGAAGCCTCTGAAAGATTGGCGCAAGCCGCTAATGTTACCAAGGAAAAAGCTGAAGAAGTGTTAAAAAAATATTTGCTTGATTCCCAAAATATTAAAGACGATGATAACAAGCAGCTTTTTCCTTTTAAACTCCACCAATTTATATCAGGACCCGGGAAAGTACTTTGTACGCTTGAACCTGTAAATACCCGTTATGTTACCCTTAACGCTCAACGTTATGCGCCAAAAGATACCAAGGCTTTACTTTATCCGGTTTATTTTTGCCGTGAATGTGGGCAGGAATTTATTCCGGTAGAAAATATTGATGATAAATGGGAACCCCGTGAAATTGACAGCCCTGTTCCAAAAGACAGTGAAGATGAAATTGGATTCCTTGTTCCGGTTGAAGGTACACTGAAGTATCATGGGGAAGAGGATTTGCCTGATTATTGGTTTGAGGATTTTCATGGAGAGCCTCGAATAAAGCGTAGTCAGAAAAATTATGTTCCAAGACCGATGAATATTGATATTTACGGGGAAATGAATGAAGAAGGCAGTCCTTTTTACTATATACCGGGAGCAATTCGCTTCTGTCCCCATTGTTCTACAACCCATGAAGCAAAAGGAAAGGATATAAACCGTCTTTCAGGGTTGTCAGGCGAAGGGCGTTCTTCGGCAACTACAATGCTTACCTTAAATATTCTTGATAATCTTTTTAAAGATGAGCATGAAAACAGAAAACTGTTAGGATTTACCGATAACAGGCAGGATGCCGCCCTGCAATCAGGACACTTTAACGACTTTATTTTTCTTTTAACAATTCGAGGCGGTCTTCTTTCCGCCCTTGAAAGATCAAATGGTATTCTTCATGAATCCGATTTAAGTGAAGTTGTATTTAATGCGATAGGTTTTAACAATGACACATACGAAACTAACGCTGAATATCTGCAAAAACCTGATATTAAAGGGCATTTAAAAACAGACGCTCAAAGCACATTGATGTTTATTCTTGGATACCGTCTTTTGCGGGATATTCGAAAAGGTTGGCGTTACAATAATCCGTCTCTGGAAGCTTTAGAATTGATAAGAATTGAATATGACGGATTAAGTAAATACCTTGAAACCGACAATGACGGGCTATTACCTGAAATATCAAGTCTTCCCCAATCGATAAAAATAAAATTATTTATGCTGGTCTTTGACGAAATGAAAAAAAATCTTTGTATTTCCTCTCGTTTTTTAACCCGTTTTGAACAGGAGAAATACAGAAACCTGTCTAAAAATTCGCTTAATGAACCATGGGGATTTTCAGAAGATGAAATACTTACCACAACCAACTACTTAACATTAAGGATTGATAATGATTGGCATGGAAGACAAGGCGAAGTAATAAGCGCTGGACCTCGTTCAAGGATCGTGCAATTAATAAAACGGGAACTTTTTTGGAAAGGAACTGAATTTGAGAATGCGGGATGGAAAGGAGACGATTATACCGCCATTATAGAAAACATATTGCAATGGGCAACACGATACGGATTCGTCATAACGCAATCACTTAGCTCTTCCATGACGGGGTTCTGTCTTAACAGTAATACGTTATTATGGCGCTTGACAGTAGATAAAAAGCCGGAAAAAAACGTCAATAATTTCTTTAGGACTCTTTATATTCAGACCGCCGAATCTTTAACCAATGGTATTTACAATCTGTTTGATTATGAATCACATGAACATACGGCTCAGGTTGATTCAGATGATCGTGAAATACTTGAAGCCCGTTTCCGTTTTGAAGATAAAGATGTAAAGTGGTTAAAACAACTACAGGCAAAATATAATAACGTATCTTCACAACGACTTCCTGTTTTATACTGTTCTCCTACTATGGAATTGGGGATTGATATTTCGACTCTTGATACTGTTTATATGCGTAATGTCCCCCCCACACCGGCAAATTACGCCCAAAGGAGCGGGCGTGCAGGCCGTTCCGGTCATGCGGCATTGATTGTTACATATTGCACGGCGTTAAGCCCACATGATCAATGGTTTTTTGCCAATAAAAGCGATATGGTATACGGAAGAGTAAAGACTCCCCTCTTTGATCTGGCAAACAAGGAACTAATTGTAAGTCATTTACATTCAATCTGGCTTCAATCTCTGGGCGTTAATCTACCGCAGGGTATCAAGGAAATTCTTGATATAAACATAGATGAGCTACCAATTTATAATGAATATAAAGAAAAATTAAATAACAACGAAGCTCTTGAAAAATCAATTCGCCACGCTAAAAACATCTTTAATGAATTACGCAAGGTATTGGAAATTGTCCCTTCGTGGCTTAATGATAATTTTATTGAAGAAGAGTATAAGCGGATTTTTGACGTTTTTAACGAAAGTTTTAACCGTTGGCGTGAACTATTTCGTGCTACAAAACAGCAAAGGGAGAGCGCTAATAGAATTATAAATCAAAGTTCTGTAAAAAAAGAACGAGAAGACGCACAGCGCAGGTATAATGATGCATATCACCAATACGAGGCGCTTTTGGCTTCAGACGCGCGAAATTCCGATTTTAATACTTATCGCTATCTTGCGAGCGCCGGTTTCCTTCCCGGTTATAACTTTCCACGGCTTCCCCTTATGGCGTGGATACCTTCTACCGGCAGAGCCGCTCTGGCTAATGATGAAAAAGGAACAATGATTGCCCGTCCCAGATTCCTGGGGATTTCTGAATTTGGACCAAACAGTTTGATTTATCATGAAGGAAGAACTTATCAGGTTTACAGGGTAAAAATAAATTCTTCTTCGGGGCAGGTCAGTGCCGGAGCCAGCTTGACAACAAAAACAGCCAAAATATGCCAAGAATGTGGACATGGCCACTACGATGAAACATTTTTAAGCGAAAGATGTACTTTTTGCGGCGCTCCATTGGACGCTAAAACCCAGGTAACGAATATTTACAAAATTGAAACCGTAGAAACCAGACCAAAGATGCGTATATCCGTAAATGACGAGGAACGCCAAAGAATTGGTTACGAATTACAAACGATGTTTAACGTAAAAAAGGAAGAAACTATAGAAAGCGAAATAATATACAACGGCGAATGTTTTGGCTACTTAATCTATTATCCTGCCGCAACCCTATGGCGGCTTAATTATGGCTGGAGACGGCGTATAGATAAAAATAAAAAAGGCTTCCCCATAGATCCTCTTTCAGGCCGCTGGGGAAAAAATGAAGATGTTGATGATGAAGATGACGATTCCGGCGACATCGATAAAAACACGGCGCAGAGAATCGTCCCTTATGTTGAAGATCATAAAAACATTCTTCTTTTTAAACCGACTGAACAGGTAGCTGAAACGATAACCGATAATAAAACGATGGTAACTTTACAAGCCGCCTTAAAAAGAGGAATAGAACAGCATTACGAAATCGAAGAAGTTGAAATAGCGGCGGAACCTTTGCCAAATAATGATAACCGTAATTACCTTTTGTTTTACGAAGCGTCAGAAGGCGGAGCCGGAGTATTAAGCAGAATCGCCCTTGAAAAAGGCGAATTATCCCAAATCGCAAAGAAATCTCTGGAAATAATGCACTATGACGTTACACAGCCAATTCATTCAGAGTCGGAATTAAAAGATGTGCAGGATACCAACGGTAACAGCGAAAAATGTGTTGCCGCATGCTATAATTGCCTGTTGTCATATTATAACCAAATGGATCATAAAAGCATTGATCGCCGAGATACCACGGTGCGGGAAATTCTTGTATCGTTTATGAATTCAAATATACAAAACAAACATGATAGCAAATCGTCCGGCGAAAGTGTACAATATAATTATACAATAAACGAAAAATGGACAGCCGATGAATATCATCGAGATAAAAAAACCGTTGTCTTTTACCGCCATCCGGGGGAAGAAGCTGAAGAGTATATTGAAAATCACGGGTTTAAACTTGTTGTAAAGGATAAAAATGAGTGATACAGCCGTTATGCAAAAACCTTCATACAAAGCGGGTTCCCTGATACTTGCACGAGGACGGGAATGGGTGGTTGAACCTTCTTCACCCGATGATGATTTCTTGAAACTCCGTCCTTTAGGCGGCGGTACTGACGAAATCCAATACATTATTCCAAGTCTTGAGACAATGCCCATTGAAAGCGCTGTTTTTCCGCCGCCCGATGTTACCAAGCCGGGACCGTTTTATTCCGCAAGGTTACTGCGTGACGCGCTATTAATGAAATGCCGAGCCGGAGCCGGTCCTTTCCGGGGGTTTGGCAACATTGCCGTGGAACCTCGCGCTTATCAACTTGTTCCGCTTCTTATGGCTCTAAAACAGGATACCGTCCGGCTCTTAATAGCGGACGATGTAGGTATCGGCAAGACAATCGAAGCGGGGCTTATTGCCCGTGAGCTTTTTGATCGTGGCGAAATAGACGGCTTTTCCGTTCTGTGTCCGCCTCATCTTGTTGAACAATGGGTATTGGAATTAAAAAAGCATTTTCACATTGATGCTGTTGCGGTTACGGGAGCGACTATCAACCGTCTGGAACGGGATACGCCACGGGGTGTTTCAGTTTTTGATTATTATACCGCTACAGTTATCAGCCTTGATTATATAAAGATGCCCAAACGCCTTGATTATTTTATTGAAAACGCCCCGATGATGATAATTGTTGATGAGGCTCATACCTGTACCAGTATCGGGCAGGGGAAGCAGCAGCGATATGAACTTCTGAAAAAATTATGCGAAAATACGGAACGCCATCTTGTCATGTTAACGGCAACTCCACATTCGGGGAACCAGGCAGGATTTGCCAATTTACTAGCTTTACTGCGTCAGGACTTCGCAAATCTGGCGCTAGGCAATTCTTTCACTACGAATGAAAACCGTGAATTACGGGAGGAATTAGGCGATTATTTTGTTCAACGAAGACGTATCGACATAAACGAATGGAACGAGCGAGCGTTGTTCCCGCTTCGAGAAACAAAGGAAGCGGCATATAAACTTTCCGGCAAATGGGAAACGTTTTTTAAAGAAATCCGTTCTTACTGTGTTGATCTGGCGTTGAAAGCGGAAAAAACCCACGGAACAGAGTTTGCGGTTATCTGGTATGCGGTTATCGCCCTGTTACGCTGTGTGTCCTCATCTCCTGATGCCGCTAAACGGGCATTAGAGACACGCCTTAGAGGGTTAAGCCAAGAGAATGAAAAAGAAGATGTTTCTTTTATTGACGATGAACGTATCATAGACGGAATCGGCGACGACCTATTAATAAATGACGAGGAACCGGCGGCTCTTATAGAAAAAGACTCTCTTTTGGAAAATCTCATTAAAGAAACGGAAACCCTAAAAGGCATAAGAAATGATCCTAAACTTGCCTTACTGGTAAAGGAAATTGACGCTCTCTTAAATGACAAGCTCCATTTTAAGCCTGTTATCTTTTGCCGCTATGTCGCTACCGCCCATTATGTAGCCGACGAATTAAGAAATTATTACAAAGATAACGGTGATATAAAAATTGCATGTATAACAGGAGAGATAAGCTCTGATGAACGGGAAGAACAGGTAGAAAGTCTGGTGGAAGAGGCAAAGATTCCGGTTCTGGTCGCTACAGACTGTCTTTCAGAGGGGATCAACTTACAGCACGGGTTTGACGCTATGATTCATTATGATCTTGCGTGGAACCCCGCCCGCCATGAACAGCGTGAAGGACGGGTTGACCGCTTCGGACAAAGATCGCCAAAGGTACGCTGTGTCATGATTTACGGTGAAAATAATCCCGTTGACGGTCTTATCTTCAATGTAATTATTAAAAAAGCAAAAAGAATCCGGGACGACCTTGGCATTCTTGTTCCCATACCGGAAGATGAAAAGAAAATGCAGACCGCTATTGTAAAAGCGGCATTACTTAAACCTGCGGCAGAATCAGAGCAACAGGGGACATTTGATTTTGACGAAAACAACATCGGTCTTGACGATGATCTTGACGATGAAAACGATCACATTAGAAAAGTTCTTAATACTCCTGTTGAGGAATTGGAGCTTTCGGTTCGTTCTTCAAATTGTTTGAAGAACGCTAATATAAAGACGATAGGGGAACTTACGCGAAAAACAGAAGATGACATTGCCAGAACTCGTAACTTTGGCAAGAAATCGTTACAGGAAATCAAGGAAAAACTTAAAGAGTGGAACTTGAGTCTTGGAATAACCGATTTGAATGTTCTGAAAAACGCCCGTATGGAACCCAAGGTAAAGGATACGGAAGATGAAGCATAAAAGAGGATTTAACCCCCTGCAAAGAATGGCGTCTCATCGTAAAGCGTTGCATCGCAATATGGTAACGTCTCTTTTTAAGCAGGAAAGGATCAGGACGACAAAGGCAAAAGCGTTAGAAGTACGCAGAACGGCGGAAAAAATGATTACACGGGCGAAAGAAGATACGATTCATAACCGCCGTATTGTTTCTGGGCGTTTGTATAACGAGGGTATTGTCGTAAAACTTTTTACGGTTATTGCCCCCAGAATGAAAGACCGCAACGGCGGATACACTCGCATTATTAAATTGGGCGAACGCAAAGGCGATGCCGCAGAACTTGTAATTTTAGAGTTGGTTGATTATAAATTGGATACCACCGAAAAAACTAAAGCAAAAAAGGGCGAAGAAAAGTCCGCTGATTCAAAGCCGGCAAAAGAAAGCAAGCCCGCCAAAGACGGAAAGAAGGGGAAATAAATGTCTAAACCACATAGAGGTCAAAGTCTTAGAGAATTATACGCTCACGGCAGGGGCGAATGTCCTATTTGCAAAAGAAAGAATATCAAAGTTCTTTTTGAAATGGAAGCCGGTGGGCAAAAGTTCAAAATATGCAAAACCTGCAAAGCCGCTATAAAGAACGGAACAAAGAAACTGCCCGTTGTTGAATCGGCTGCTCCACCAGTTGAAGAAAAAGCGGAAGCTCCTGCAGAAACAACAACAACTGAAGCGGTGGCGGAAGCTTAGGGGTTTTCCCTCCCCCCTAGGGTATTTTATTTGGTATAACGTATTTATAGCTTAATAATTTAGGAAATTTGCTGTAATTTGCGCTTTTTTAGATATTTAAAGTTAAGAGAAATATTCTAAATTTTCTTTCAAATTTTTGTTGCATTTTTAAAAAGAATATAATAATATTACCTTATACGCCAAAATACAGATAAGTTAAACAAAAATCTATCTTTTTTGTTTAACGCCGACGAAGGTTCGGAATGGCGGCAAAAATCAAAGGGGTAATATAACTATGAAAAATGAAGGCTCTGTGGGAAAAACCGCCGAAAAGCGAGGAAAATCAAGTGTATTATCTAGAAAAATAATTATTCTTTGCCTTTCACTGACATTAAGCATTTCAATTGCGGGGGCAGTCATATTAATTAAAGGCGAATCTAAAAATGCCCACAAATATATGCATGATATGGCTTTGGATGAATTACGTTATATCAATCTGGATATTGAAAAAGCGTTAATGCCCGCGCTGAATTTAACAGAAAATGTAGCGGCTATGGTTCCCAGTATCAGAACATATGCCGAAATGAAAAGCATAATTGAAAGCCTGCTGCCTACGGTAGATGCCGTTTTTGAAATATACTATGGCACTTTAATATCCCGATTTAACGGCGGTAATTTTATCTGCGCTACAGACTGGGATCCTTATAGAGACAGTCCGGTATGGGATCAGATAAAACGTCCATGGTTTATAACTTCAATGCAATCGCCGGACAAAACTGTGATTACCGAACCATACGAAGATACATCTACCGGACAAATGTGCGTGTCTATGGTTCGTACTGTCAGGGATAAGGGGAATATCATCGGTGTTGTGGGAACAGATGTTTACCTTGATGTTCTTACTAAAATTGTTATAGACAGAACGATTACAAAGGACGGAAATACTTTTATTATTGATAATCAAGGCACATTTGTTGTCTATAAAGATCCCAGTCGCGTTATGAAAGAAGATGATAATTTCTTTAAAAAGGAAGGCAAAAGTTTAAAAGATTTAATCGGTTCCGATATCAATATAATAATTGAAGGAAATACCTACTGGGGCTCTATGCCTGTTTCCGGAATGGACTGGCATATTATAACAACCGGTTCCACTGATGAATTTTACGTTGATTTTTGGCGGAATGTGTTTATTGTTATACTTATAAGCGTAGCAATAGTGCTTATAGCTATTTTTGTTTCATTACGTTTCAGTAAAATTCTTACACATCCGATTATCAGTCTGATTGAAGTGTTAAAATCCGTCTCTAACGGGGATTTATCCCGAAAAGTAACAGTAAAATCAAATGATGAGATTGGTAACCTGGTGGATTACTTTAATCATACGATAGAAAACATAAGAAACCTTATAGGAACTATAAAATACAAAATTAACGCTATGACCAATACAGGTCATGAACTTACTGTAAATATAAATAAAACTTCTAAATCGGTAGATCATATTTCGGCAAATTTTGACGGTATGAAGGGCAAAATGGGCAAACAGGAAAAAAGCGCCGCCGAAGCCTCTAAATCTGTGCAGGGCATAAAGAATAACATTGAAAAGCTGAATAAACTGATAGCAAGTCAGGTTGAAAGTATTAACACATCGTCTTCCGCAGTTGAGCAAATGACAGCTAACATTAATTCGGTAACCAAAACCCTGATAGAGAACAGCAAAAATGTCAATACTTTAACCGAAGCGTCTGAAAATGGAAAAACGGGGCTTCAATTAGTCGCGCAGGAAATACAGGGAATAGCGAAAGATTCAGAAGGGCTTCTGCAAATAAACTCGTTGATGAATAGCATCGCAAGCCAGACAAATCTGCTTTCTATGAATGCGGCTATTGAAGCGGCGCATGCGGGAGAAGCGGGTAGGGGTTTTGCCGTAGTAGCCGATGAAATTCGCAAACTTGCCGAAACATCGGGGAAGCAGTCAAAAACCACAGCTACTATGCTGAAAAAAATAAAAACATCTATAGACAACATAACCAAATCTTCTAATGAAGTTTTGGAACGTTTCGGCGCTATAGACTCAAGCGTAAAAACTGTTTCACAGCATGAACAAAATATTTTAAACGCTATGGAAGAACAGGAAGAGGGCGGAAAGCAAATATTGGAAGCCATAGGTAACCTGAAAGATATAAGCGTATCGGTAAAAGAAGGCGCGGCTGAGATGGTGGAATCTGGCGAGCAAATGAACAAGCAGACCGGAGAATTTATAGAAATCAGCAATGAAATTATGGGTGGTATGAACGAAATAGTAAACGGAGCAGTTAAGGAGATAAAAGAAGCGGTAGTATTTGTAGATGAAATAAGCGAAGAAAACAACAAGAACTTTGATAATTTAAAAGAAGAATCAAAGAAATTTAAAGTTGATTCAGGCAATGAGAAGAAAAAAATCATTGTAATTGACGACGAAGAAACCGATTTAATTATGGCAAAATCTATGTTGGCTGATAATTATGATATTACCACTGTTAATTCCGGCAAAAAAGCTTTAACCTTATTTTTCCAAGGATATACTCCCGATTTGGTTTTATTGGATTTAGTTATGCCCGAAATGGACGGGTGGGATACATTTGTCAGGATACGGGATTTAACCAAACTGCACGAAGTTCCGATAGCGATTTATTCCGTGTCTGACGATCCAAATGACAGGGAACACGCGCAGAATATGGGGGCGATTGGCTTTATACACAAGCCAATCAATAAAGAAGATATGTTGGCTACTGTTGCAAAACTGGTAAAATAATTTTTGTATACTAATGAAAAGGCGCGCTCTTGAAAATGTGAACGTTTAATCTGTCTGTTACTCCTTTAAAGAATGCAAAAGAAAGTCCGCCCCCTAAATTCTTCAGGGCGTGCTTGTTTAATAATTCTTCCGTGTATGAATAAAGCGGGTATATTTTTGTGTTTGTAAAAGTTATGTCGTAATGAGTTATTACGGGTATTATTCCGTAATTAGTAATGGTCAACTCACCGGTTGATTGTTTTACAAAGGTCAAAGCTAAAAGAGCGCCGATTATTCTTTCTCTTTCCCTTTGATGAGAGACAAAATTTCCAAGCGAGTAGTAACAGATAGTTTCTTTACCGTCTGGGCGTTTTAATGTTTCTACCCGCTGTAAAACGTGCGGGTGATGTCCTATGATAAGGTCTACATTTAAACTGGAAAGAAAGACGGCAAGATCAATTTGTTCTTTATTAGGCTGGAGCATATATTCGTCGCCCCAATGCATGGAGACTACTAAAAAGTCGCATAACGGACGCAGAGCAGTTGCTTCTTCTTCTATTTTTTTTCTGTTTATCAAAGAGACAAGATTTGGATTGTCTTTTGGAAGCGTATTGCCGTTAAGTCCGTAAGTATAGGATAAAAAACCAAGAGTGATATTATTTTTTTTAATAATTCGCGCGCTTGGTCCTTCTTTACGTGCGCCTATAACCGTAAATTCTTTTATTGTGTTTAAATAATCAAGAGTGGCGTAAAGACCGCTTGCCCCCTTATCCATCGCGTGATTATTTGCCAGATTAATAATGTCAAAGCCTGTGTCCGCGTGTGTTTTTGCAAGCGATTGCGGAGAATTAAAAGCGGGGTAACCGGAATAGCCAAAACTTTCGCCCGCCATAGGTGTTTCCTGATTAATAAACGCAAGATCGGCGTTTTGGATTATGCTTTTTATCGGAATATAAATAGACGAAAAATCATAAACTCCGTTTTTAAACTGCGAATTAAGAAGCGACTCATGAAATAAATTGTCTCCCGCCGCAATAAAGTTAATGCTGTAATATGTCTGCTTTGTGTTTTTTTCGGTTTTACGATTTGATGCAGATTTGGGTTCGGAACGGCATGAAAAAACAAGTAATACAAACAACAGAATAAGAAATAATTTATTATTTAAATTATTTTTCAAATCTACCCCCGATAACCCTATCCTCTCCGCTTAAATCTTTGAATAGTTGTATATTCTTAAACTTGTTTTTTTCAAGCAAAATTGTTATCTGCTTCATTTGACGAGGATCGGCTTCTAACAGCAAATATCCGTTTTGTTTTAAGTAATTGGGAGCTTTTTCTATTATATGCGTTATTATTTCCAGTCCGGTAGTTCCTCCGTCTAACGCCAGGCGCGGTTCGTTTTGTACTTCCGCGGATAGGGTTTGTATTTCTGCGGAGGGTATATACGGCGGATTTGAAACGATTAGCGAAAATGGCGCAGGTAACGGAGAGGGAAGGGCGGAGTATAAATCGCCCTGAAAAAAATTAATGTGAGTGCCGATTAATAGTTTTTCGGCGTTCTGTATTGCTGTTTTAAGCGCATTAGATGAAATATCAGTCGCTGTAACTTCACACATGGGTATTTCGTTTCTTAAGGAAACCGCAATAGCCCCGCTTCCTGTGCATAAGTCCAATATGTTGGCAAGAGAGTTACTTTGTAATTTATTTTTAATAATGTCTATTGCGGTTTCTACAAGAGTTTCGGTTTCGGGTCTTGGAACAAGTACGGATGGATTTACATCAAACTCTAACCCCATGAATTCTTTTTTCCCGATTATATAGGCGGTACATTCGCCGTTTGCCCTTCTTTCTAAAAGTTCGCAAAATAATTTACTTTGTTTATCTGAAATACTGTCTGTTCCTCTTGCTATAAGTTTTGTACGGTCGGTACTTAAAATGTGGGCTAGTAATAAAGATGCGTCCAGTCCCGGTGTTTTTATTCCGGCGTATTTTAAGTCTGTGCTTCCCTGTGCCAGAGCTTCACGGATTAACATGAATTATACTCCTGCTATTCGTTATCTTCGGATGTGTCTGACGCGCTACTTTGCAATAAATCTTCCTTTGCGGAAAGTTTAAGAGCGTCAAAAAGTTCAGATGTTTCTCCCTGCATGATAAGATCAAGTTTATAAAGCGTAAGATTGATGCGGTGATCCGTTAAGCGATTCTGCGGAAAATTGTAGGTTCTGATTCTCTGGGAGCGGTCGCCTGAACCTACTTGGCTCTTTCTTGCCTCGGCTCTCTGCGCGGCGGCTTTTGCTTCTTCCATCTCGTAAATACGCGCCCTAAGTATGCGCATAGCTTTTGCCTTATTTTTTATCTGGCTTTTTTCGTCCTGACAGTGTACTGTAACTCCTGTGGGAATATGCGTTATGCGCACAGCGGAATCCGTAGTGTTAACGCACTGTCCGCCTGGACCGCCCGCGCGCATTACGTCAATGCGGAGGTCTTCCTGTTTTATGTCAATTTCCGTCTCGTCGGCTTCCGGCAAGACCGCCACGGTAACAGCCGAAGTGTGTATCCTGCCCGATGCTTCCGTTGCCGGAACCCTCTGCACCCTGTGAACTCCCGATTCATAACGGAGATTCTCGTATACGTTGTTACCGCTTATTGAAAAAACAATTTCTTTTGTGCCGCCCAATTCCGTATCGTTTGAGTTCATTATTTCTAACTTCCAGCCCTTTGATTCAGCAAAACGGGAGTACATTCGGTAAAGGTCGGCGGCAAAAAGAGCCGCTTCCTCGCCGCCTGTTCCAGCCCGTATTTCCATAATGATATTTTTCTCGTCCATTGGGTCTCTTGGAATAAGCAGGAATTTTAATTTTTCATTATCGGAATTATATTTACCTTCCAATTCTTTAAGTTCTTCACGGGCAAGCTCCTTCATTTCCTGATCTTTTTCTTCCTGAATAAGGGATTTAGCGTCATTGATTTGCTTTTCCAGCCCTTCTATGCTGTTATGCAATTCCGCTATTTCGCTTAAATGGGAATGTTCCTTCATTACGTCTCGGTATCGGTTTTGGTCTTTTACTAAAGAAGGGTCTTGAATAAGAAGGGTTAATTCATCGTATTTTTTAAGCAGGGAAGCCAGCCGTTCATTCATAGTTTAGCTTATCAAAAAATTGTATTTAGGGCAAGTTGACCAGTTTTTATTTTGTGGTATAATAATAATTGAGGGGAAATTGGAAAAATTTGTTCAATTTATTAAGGATTCGTTTCAGAAACTGACTGCCTTGCAGAAACGCAGTTTTGCCGTTATTTGTACGCTTATTTTTGCGGGAATTCTGACCATATCCGTAATTGCTTCGCTGAAAACGAACGGCGGAGAAAAAAAAGAAGACAAACTTCCTGAAACTGTTATTATCGCCCCAATTCCGCCGGAAGAGCTGTTTTTGCCGGACGAGCCTGATTATATTCCGGGTGTGCTTTTGAAACGAGACAAAAAATCAAATTGGACTGAAGAAGACGCAATGGAATATTGGCAAGACCCTCTAAAAAACGGCGAAGAGCAATGGCGTGAAAAAATAGAATCTTCTATAGATGATTATTTGGAGCGTGTCCCATGAAAAAAATTAATTTAATTATTATTGCCGTATTGATCTTTTTATTGGTTTCCTGTGCCGGATCGGCAAAAAAGAAAGGCGAAGAAGCCAAAAGGACACCCGAAGCGGCAAAAAAAACGGAAGAGTCTTCCACCGATAAAAAAAGCGCGGTTGAAGATCTGGCGGTTGCCGGTAATAAAGAATCGCCTAACGCCGAAACAACGCAAGCTGTGCCTGATAAGGAAAAATCCGCAGATGAGAAGCCTCCTTTGGAAACTGAACCTGCCGACAAGGAAGTTGCGGCAGTAACACCACCTGCGCAACCTCAACCGCCTGTGCAACCACCTGCTATGCAAACGCCACCTGCACAGACACAACCACAAACACCGCCTGTGCAGACACCGCAACAACCGCCCGCACAAACTCAACCTAGTCAAACCCCTCCGCAAACGCCACCTGCGCAGACTCAGCCTCAAACGCCGCCTACGCAAGCACAACAACAGACGCCGCCTGCAAAGCCTCCTGCGGACGAAAAAAAATCCGCCGCGTCTGATTCCACTTCTTCCGACAATGATTCGCAAACAAAAAAAGATCCTTCGCCATCTATAACAGGCGGCGTTTCCGCTCCCGCCCCACGGATTGAGTCTGTTGCTCAAATGGGAACAATGCCGCAAGACAAAGAAATTGTTTTTTCGCGGATTGTACGCGCGACAGTGGGGCAAATTGTAGAGATTCCTTTCCGTGGAAACGGGTGGATTTTTCTGGGAGAGATCACCTCACAGCGCGGAATAGTTTATAATTCTCGGCGTAATGATTCTGACGGACAAACTTTTATTTTTACTACGGAAGAACCGGGAACATACATTTTAAAATTTTACAGGCAGGATTTTATAAGAGATTATATTTTAAACGATCATGTTCAGGTAGTAGTTGGCGACGCCCCCACAGCGGGAGCAGGTTGGTTTAATCCGCCCGTTGATCGCGGTAGGGTAGTAGCCCAACCTCGCTGGCCCTCTCCTATTGAAGAGACGCAAATAAGAAGCGGCACAAAACCGGTTTCAGAGCCTGTTGTAACTGTGGGAACTACAGAGCCTGCAAAAACGACACCCTCCGCTCCAAGCGCTACAACTCCTGCAAATACTGCATCGCAACAGAGACAGTCTGCGGAAACAACTGCTCCGCAAAAAACTACTCCCGCGCCGTCGGCAAATACTCAAGATAAAACTCCTACGCCGTCAACAAATATAGTTTCTCCTGTTCCGCCTTCTTCCGCCGCTCCAATAGCGCAGATACCTTCTATAAAAGCAATAGAACCGAGTGTGAGTGAAAACACTCCGGCGGAAAAAAAGGAAATATTATCGCCGGATGAAGTTGCAAAAAAAGCAAAAGAAAGTTTTGACGGAGGAAATATTCCGGCGGCAATAGCGTTACTCGATCAATTTATTGTGGATTATCCCGGCGGAACCGATGAAGTTTACTGGCTTTTAGGGCAGTACTATGAAGCCAATAGCCCAAGCAGAAATATACTTCTTTCATTGGATTACTACCGCCGCCTTGTAAACGAATATCCGCAGAGTAACCGCTTTAACGACGCAAGACGAAGAATAGCGTATTTAGAAAGATACTATATTAATATTCAGTAAATGGAGGTTATGTGAAATGAAGAACAAATGGATTTTGACTTTTGTAATTTTAATTTTAATTCCATGTACAGCACTTAATTCACTTCCGAGCATAGGGAGTGTCCTAGAAGGTGTTTTTACACCGAATACCGAACAAATGTCTTCTGCTTTAAGGGAAGCACTAAAAAAAGGCGCTGAAAATGCAGGCACTAAACTTTCAGTTGTAGGAGCTTTTAATAATAATCCGGCAAGAAAAATTCCATTGCCCCCTGATGCACAGCCGATTATTACCAATATATCCAAAATACCAGGTGGACAGAAACAAGTGGACGATCTAATTCTTAGAATAAACGCAGCCGCAGAAAGAGCGTCAAATAAAGTTGCTCCGATATTTGCAGAGGCTATAACATCAATGACTATTTCTGATGCCGCTAATATTTTAAAAGGCTCAAATACAGCCGCTACGGAGTACCTAGAAAAAACAACAACAGATCCCCTTAAAAATGCTTTTCGCCCTGAGTTAAATAAAGCGTTAAGCGAGCCGATTGTTGGAGGTATCTCCGCTCAACAAGCATGGGGAACATTGGTTACAAATTACAATTCAGTCGCAAATTCGGCAGTAGGTAAATTGTCCAATATGAAACCTGTTAATTCGGATATTAATGAATTTGTACTTGATAAAGCATTAGTGGCGATTTTTTCTGAAATGGCTAATGAGGAAAAAAATATACGTGCAAATCCCATGCAGTTTCTTTCAGATGTTTCAGCAAAAGTTTTTAACTGGGCAAAAAAGTAATGAATGGCGGTAAAAAGAACTAAATCCTCAATCTTTCCACATGATGATATGCTGCGGAGCGAATTTCTTTTACGTTTGAATCCGTAAGATAGTCGTCAAATGTCATCATGCGGTCGATGTAGCTTTCAGTACTTTCTCCCTGCGGCAGAATTTCGATAATTCGGTTTGCGATTGAATTGATAAATTCGTGATCGTGAGAATTAAAAAGTATAACGCCGGGGAATGATGTAAGCCCGTCATTTAGGGCGGTTATCGCTTCAAGGTCAAGGTGATTGGTAGGCTCGTCAATAATTAAAACATTTGCGCCGGATAGCATCATTCTGGAGAGCATACAACGCACTTTTTCGCCGCCTGAAAGGACGTTTACGGGCTTAAGGGCTTCTTCGCCCGAAAAAAGCATACGTCCCAAGAAACTGCGGACATAAGTTTCGTCCTGATCGGGGGAATATTGCCGTAACCAGTCTGTAATTGATAAATCGGAATCAAAAAAAGACGAATTGTCTTTTGGAAAATATGAAAAAGACGTGGTCTGCCCCCAATAACAATCGCCGCTTTCCGCCTGCTTAACGCCAGAAATAATGTCAAATAACGCCGATTTGGAGGAGTGTTCAAGCCCCACAAAGGCTATTTTGTCGTTTTTATTTACTGTTAGCGAAAAATCTTTTAATAGAGCCTTATCCTCAAAAGAATAATTTAATTTTTCCGCGCGCAGAACATTATTGCCTATCTCACGATCCGGCTTAAAGCCGACATAAGGGAATTTTCGGCTTGTTACGGGAATGTTTTCAAGGTCAAGTTTTTCCAGTACTTTTTTGCGGCTTGTCGCCTGCCTGCTTTTGCTTGCGTTAGACGCAAATCTTTGTATAAATTCCTTTAATTCTTTTGCTTTGTCTTCTCGTTTTTTTAACTGTTCCCTAGCCTGCCGCTGTAATATCTGGCTCATCTGATACCAGAAATCGTAGTTGCCGGAATAAGGGGTGATTTTCCCAAAGTCGATGTCGCATACATTTGTGCAAACGGCGTTTAAAAAATGGCGATCATGAGAGACGACAATTACAGTGTTGGGAAAATCAATTAGAAAATCTTCAAGCCACGAGATTGATTCCAAGTCTAAGCCGTTTGTCGGCTCGTCAAGGAGCAGTATGTCGGGGTTACCGAAAAGCGCCTGCGCCAGAAGCACCCGCACTTTTTTAGATTCGTCAAGTTCCGCCATAAGACGGCTGTGATCTTCTTCGTCAAGACCAAGCCCTGAAAGAAGCTGTCCTGCCTGTGCTTCGGCTTCCCAACCGCCTAGGTCGGCAAAGTCCGCCTCCAACTCACTGGCGCGAAGACCGTCTTCTTCCGTAAAATCTTCTTTAGCGTAGATTGCCTCACGGTCTTTTTGCACTTTGTAGAGTTTCGGGTAACCCATGATAACTGTTTCAAGAGCGGGGTATTCTTCAAAGGCAAAGTGGTCTTGTTTTAAAACGGCTATACGCTGATTTTTTGAGACGGAGATTTCTCCCTTGTCGTGTTCAATCTCGCCTGAAAGAATTTTAAGGAAAGTTGATTTTCCCGATCCGTTCGCGCCGATTATCCCATAACAGTTTCCGGGAGTGAATTTTAAATTTACGTCTTTAAAAAGTGTCCGCTCTCCAAAGATTATACTTAGCTCTGTGACGGTTATCATTTTTTCTTAAATATTCCTATAAGTTTTGATATTATTCCCTTTTTAACAGGGGCGGTTTTAATTTCCGCAGGTTTGGCGTTAGCTGTTTTAACACTAGCCTGTTTATCGGCAATTTGTTTGTGTTTATGTCCCGTCTGTTGAGGCTTATTTTTATTCTTCCACGGCTTATGTTCTTTATGTTGCGTACCCTTGCTTTTCTGCCGCTCTCCGTCTTTATTACTCTCAGTTTTTCCGGCGTATTTCTTTTTGTACAACGCCATTCTGTCTTCCATTGAAAGACGTGAAAGATTATGCTCCTTACCCTGATGTTCAACAGGTTTCTTTCTTTGTTCTGTTTTTGAGGAAGTTCTGTCTTTACTAAATTTTTGATTTGAAGTTTTAGAAGACGCCGATTTTCTTTTATCGCCATGTTTAAAATTATCCCATCTTGTACCAGCCTGTTTTGTTCCGCTTGTGCGAGAGCCGTTGTAGTTATCTATAGATATAAATTTGCCTGCACTTGCGTCGTCTTCGTAATGCTCTTGCATGGCGATTTCTGACGGGATTTTTTTCCCTATGTAACGCTCAATGGCTGGTAACTCGTATACGTCCTGTTCGCTCGCAAGAGTAATCGCCTTGCCTGTTTTTCCGGCACGGGCTGTTCTTCCAATGCGGTGAACATAATTTTCGGCTTCTACTGGAATATCGTAATTTATAACCATCGCAAGGCTTTCAATATCAAGACCGCGCGCCGCAACGTCGGTGGCTACAAGCATTTTAGTTTTTCCGGCTTTTACGTCATTTATAATTTTTAGCCGTTTTATCTGCGGTAAATCGCCAATGATAAATTCGCATGAGTATCCGTTTAGTTTAAGACGCTTCGCTACAATCTCGGTATGTTTTTTGGTGTTGCAAAAAATTATCGCACTTTCGGGCTGTTCGTTTTTTAAGATGCCAAGGAGCAGAGTCATTTTATCGCCTGACGGAACATGGTAGAGAACCTGCGTGATTTCCTCAACAGTAACAACTTCGGGTTTTATCTCAATTTCAAAAGGAGACTTTGTGTATTCCCAAGCGAGATTTTTTACATAAGCGTTTAATGTGGCGCTGAAAAGCATTGTCTGTCTGCGGTCGGCAGGCGGTACTACTTTTATGAGTTTTCGTAAATCAGGATAAAAGCCCATGTCGAACATACGGTCGGCTTCGTCAAGAACAAGAAACGATATTTCCATCAAATTCATCGTGCCTGATTTGTTTAAATCTAGCACTCTGCCGGGAGTCCCTGCCATAATTTGCACGTTATCTTTTAATAATTTTTCCTGTTGGGCGTAACCAACTCCGCCGTAAAAACACCCTGTTTTGAACGGCAGATATTTGCAAAGTTTTTTCGCTTCTTCTTCAATCTGTACCGCAAGTTCCCTTGTAGGAGACATGATGAGAGCTTTGCGTTTGAATAACGCTTCTTCTGTGAGCATTCTTTGGAAAATAACGATTAAAAAAGCGGCGGTTTTACCTGTCCCCGTCTGGGACTGTACATATAAGTCATGCGAAGCATGACAATCCTGCTTTGACTGACCGCCTGAGCCAAAGGCATGGGATAATACCTGTTCCTGTACGGGCATACAATTTACATAGCCGGCTTCATCAATGCCTTTTTGAAGATCGGGGTGCAGGTTAAAGTCTTTGAATAACATATAATATGTTCATTTTATAGGCTTTTTCAGGAATAGGGAATAGGGGTTTGGCAACCTTGACTTAATCGCTAAAATATTACACTATAAAAGTATACTTTTTGAAAATGGAGGAAAAAATGAGTCTGATTGAATATGTGGAGGCGCGTGAAATCCTTGATTCACGTGGAAATCCCACTGTAGAAGTCGATGTAATGCTTGAGGACGGCTCTCTTGGAAGAGCGGCGGTTCCTAGTGGAGCGTCTACCGGCGCTTATGAAGCTGTTGAGCTTCGCGACAAGGATAAAAACCGCTTCATGGGGAGCGGCGTGTTAAAAGCGGTAGAAAATGTGAATAACATTATCGCCCCCGAAATAATGGGTCTGGACGCTCTTGAACAAGTCGATATCGACAAAACAATGATTGAGCTTGACGGAACCGAGAACAAAGGCAAACTTGGCGCTAACGCGCTTCTTGGCGTATCAATGGCGACCGCGCGCGCCGCGGCGGAATACCTTGGCGTTCCGCTCTACAAATATTTGGGCTCTTTCCACGCCAGCCTTTTGCCTGTTCCTATGGCGAACATCATTAACGGCGGCAAACACTCTGACAACAAAATTGACTTTCAGGAATTTATGGTAATGCCTGTCGGCGCGGAATCCATGAGAGAAGCCGTCCGTTGGACTGCCGAAGTATTTCACGCTTTAAAGAAAATTCTTCATGAGGGAGGAAAAAGCACCGGCGTAGGCGATGAAGGCGGTTTTGCCCCCGACATTGGAAATGACGATGCTCTTGACTATATCATGAAAGCTATCGAAAAAGCGGGATACAAACCCGGTGAGCAGATGATGATCGCCCTTGACTGTGCCAGCTCTGAGCTTTTTGACGAAGGCGGCAAGAAAGGTTATAAATTCTGGAAATCAAACCCCGACAAACTTTTTACGGCGGACGAGATGATTGAAATTTACACCAAATGGGTGAACAAGTATCCTATTATTTCGATTGAAGACCCGCTTGATCAGGACGATTGGGAAGGTTATGCGAAACTGACAAAGACCCTCGGCTCAAAAATACAGATTGTAGGCGATGACTTCTTTGTTACAAATACCAAACGTCTTGAAAAAGGCATTAATATGGGCGCATGTAACTCAATCTTAATCAAAGTAAACCAGATTGGCTCCTTAACGGAAACCTATGAAGCGGTTGAAATGGCGAAGAAAGCCGGCTACACGGCTATTGTTTCCCACCGCTCAGGCGAAACGGAAGATAGCTTTATCGCCGACCTTGTTGTCGCTCTTGAAACCGGACAGATTAAAACAGGTTCAATGAGCCGCACGGATCGTATTTGCAAATACAACCAACTTATGAGAATTGAAGATGAGTTGCAGGGTATCAGCCAATACGCCGGACGCAAAGCTTTTTATAGTATTGGTTAAGAAATTTACCACGAACCAAAACGAACCAACATTCACCCGACCACTCTGGAGTGGTCGGGCGGGCAACGACGAGATATGAAGTAAGAGTTCGTGAGCGTACCGAAGGTACGCAGTTCGTGAGGTTCGTGGTAGAAATTTATTATTAATTATATTTTATGTTTAATTATTATTTATGTCAGATCAATCAGTAATACCTATAGATCAACTTCTTCCTCATAAATTACCTCTTGTCGCTCTTTTGGGGCGTCCTATTTTCCCCGGTATTTTTACGCCCATTATAATAGGCAATCCCGCCGATGTGCAGGTTGTGGAAGAAGCCAATGCAGGCGATGGGCTTATCGGGCTTGTTATGCTGTTAAACGAAACTGAAACACCCTCAATTACGGATTTATACACTGTAGGGACTGCCGCTAAAATAGTAAAGAAAATTAATCTGCCAGACGGCGGAGTAAACATATTTATTTCTACATTAAAAAGGTTCTCGGTAAAAAAGACGATTAATCCGTCGAATCCGATTGTTGCCGTGGTTGAGTACCTTGAAGAAGAAGAGGATAACACAAGGGAAGTAAAGGCTTTAACAAGAGCGCTTCTTTCCGAGATGAAACAGATAAGCGAACACAGTCCGTTGTTTTCTGAGGAAATGCGGCTTAATATGATCAATATTGATCATCCCGGGAAAATAGCGGACTTTATAACGAGTATTCTTAACATTGATAAAACAGAACAGCAAAAAATTCTTGAGATACTGAATGTGCGAAAACGCATGGAACAGGTTTTAGTATTCATAAAAAAAGAACAGGAACTTTTGCGTATTCAAAAAAAGATTCAAAGAGAAATAAACGAGAAAATAGAAAAATCACAGCGTGATTATTTTTTAAAGGAAGAACTTAAAGCGATAAAAACCGAATTAGGCATGACAACGGACGCAAAAAGCTCCGACCATCAGCGTTTTAAGGAAAAATTTGACGCTTTTAAGTTTGAGGGCGAAGTAAAAGAAGTTGTCGAGCAGGAAATGGAAAAGTTTTCGCTAATGGAGCCTAATTCCGCCGAATTTACCGTTACGCGCAACTACTTGGACGTTATTGCCGCTCTCCCATGGAATGATCCCGCTCCCGAAGAATTTGAGCTAAAAAAAGCGCAGGAAATACTTGAAGAGGATCATTACGGACTTAAAGACGTTAAATTAAGAATTGTTGAATATTTAGCGGTGCGAAAATTGCGTAAAGACACAAAAGGCTCTATTATATGCCTTGTAGGTCCGCCCGGTGTGGGAAAAACTTCCGTTGGTAAATCAATCGCAAGGGCGCTTGGCAAGCAGTTTTTCCGTTTTTCTGTGGGCGGAATGAGGGATGAGGCTGAAATTAAGGGGCACAGACGCACATATATCGGAGCTATGCCGGGGAAAATTATTCAGGGGTTAAAAATTGTTAAAACCAAAGACCCTGTTTTTATGATAGACGAAATCGATAAAATGGGAGCGAGTTTTCAGGGCGATCCTGCAAGCGCTCTTTTGGAAGTGCTTGACCCAGAGCAGAATAATTCTTTTAGGGATCATTACCTTGATTTGCCTTTTGATATTTCCAATGTGTTTTTTATCGTTACGGCAAACACTCTGGATACAATTCCCGTCCCCTTAATGGATCGCATGGAAATTATTCAACTTCCCGGTTACATCGATGCTGAAAAATTGGAAATCGCTAACCGCTATTTGCTGCCAAAGAGTCTTGAAAAGAACGGACTTAAAAAGACGCAAGTTAAATACACAAAAGACAGTCTGTTGCATATAGCGAACTGTTACGCAAGAGAGGCTGGCGTTCGCAACTTTGAAAAGAATCTTGACAAGATACATCGCAAACTTGCAAAACAGATTGTAGACGCTCAGGAAAATAACGAAGAAAAAACATTACGTTTTAACATTGATAAAAAACTAATAGAAAAACATTTAGGCAAACCTATTTTCCGTGAGGACGACATTAAAACGGCGGATAAACCCGGCATGTCGGTGGGTCTTGCCTGGACAAGCATGGGCGGAGATACGCTGGTAATTGAAGCGACCTCGCTTCCCGGCAAAGAGGGAATAACGCTGACAGGCAAAATGGGCGACACGATGAAAGAAAGCGCCGAAATCGCCATGACTGTCGCGCGTAAAATGGCGGTGGAAAAATACAACGTAGAAAAAGAATGGTTCGATAAAAACCATATTCATTTGCACATACCGGAAGGCGCGACGCCTAAAGACGGTCCTTCAGCCGGCATTACAATGGCGGTGGCGCTTCTTTCGCTGATGCGTGATAAAATAATCGCCCAAAGGCTGGTGATGACAGGGGAGCTTTCCTTGACGGGTCATGTGTTGCCAATAGGCGGATTAAAAGAAAAAACCATCGCCGCAAGAAGAAATAAAGCAAAACATATAATTTTCCCAAAACATAACGAACGCGATTTAGACGAGATACCCGATTATGTTAAAAAAGGAATAGAGTTCCACCCCGTAGAACGCTTTGAAGAAGTGCTTGCCTTGGCGTTACCGGAATAAATTATTCGCAAGAATTTCTCACAAAGGACACAAAGGGGGAGAAGGACACGAAGAAGAAGCGATGAGTTTACTACAAATATGCGTTTAGTAGAAAGAGAGGGAGCAGGGGTTATTGTTTGTTATCTTATCGTGAAACTCACGCATAGCCTTCGGACAAAAACCACTTATCTTCCCTTTGTGTCCTTCTCTTCCTTAGTGTCCTTTGTGTGAGGTCTTTTCAATTTCATCTTGGCAGATTTCCAAAATATCAGGTCTCATGAATAACACGAAACCGGAATAGTAGTCTATCCATTTTTGTTTTACTTGTTTTTCTTCGATGACACGTAACATGCCGGAAATTATCATGTCCATGGACAAATTGGCGACGCTGGCTTCTTCGCCGCCTTCTGGTACTTCCACTGGGATTGGTATGCTGGGGTTAATGGGGAACGCTTCCCCTGCGTTGTTGTATTGTTTTTTAAAATTTTCGGGGACAGGTAAAAAAATTACTCGGTTCATGCTTTATGTTCGTTGTGTTGAGCCGGAGGAGGCGGGGCTTGAGTTTTAGGCGCGGGAGTATGCGTTGCTTGAGCCTGAGCTTCTTCTTCAGCGCCTGTTCTGTAATCGGCGCGTATTGACGTCAGCATATCATTAAGGCGTATTTTAAAACCCATAGGAACACTAGCTTCGTCAAAACTTATACCCAAAGCAACCATTTCTTTTTTGCCTTCTACCGCCTCGGCTCGGATAAATTTTCCTTTGATTGTATATGCTATTCTTGGATCGTTAAATTCCACCCGTAACGCCCCATGTTTATCAAGGAGGAATTTTGGAACGCCCAACATTATAACTTTAGAACCGGAAAAAGAAATGTCTCTTAATATGCAGCGGCGGGGAACATCTTCAATAAAAACAACTGTTTCGGTTGATGTCATATTTAATCTGCGAAGATTGTCGGGATTTAATGGAATACGGTCGTCTTTGCGTTTTGTGGAATTGACATTTGCGTCCAGTATGCGCCCCATAATTTCAATAAAATCGTCAGGCGGTCTATTGGAAAATTGGATAGTGAACATATTAACGTCCTGCGAATTGCCGTAGGGCGCATTTGCGATAACGCGGGCGGAGACAAAAAATGTTACAGTGTTTGTTTCTCCGGGAGCTCTGAAGCAAAGGCGAAGACTGACAAAATTATTTGTTGTCTGTAGTTTCGCGAGAAGACCTGTTTTTACATTGGCGACAACTTTGGCTCCGGAAAATGACGCTGTGTAAACAACGCACGGCCAGAAATCGTTGCCGCATTTTAAATGTATTTCTTGCGTCAAAAGCCCCGTAACCTGTATCATGTCTTTTGTAAAGGTTACATCGATGTCCTTGAATCGATCATAGTACATCGATATTTTTTGGCTTAAAAGTACTCCCATTAATATAATTTAAACAGAAAATGCATATTTAGTCAATTAGCGGTTTTTCCCGCTTCTTGAAGCTAAGACTGCTTTAAGGTACAATGGTTTTTATGAAAATAATTACTCTTGGCGATGAATTGCTAAGGCAAAAAGCAAAAAAAATAGATAAAATTGACGAAGATATGTTAAATATCGCATATAAAATGCTGGAAATCATAAAAAGGGACAAGGGGGTAGGGCTTGCGGGACCGCAAATCGGGTTTATGAAGCGTATTTTTGTCGTTCATGTAGAGGGTGATGAGGAAAGGATATTTATAAATCCGTCGATTTTGGAAACATCTCATGCTACTTCCAAATATGAAGAGGGTTGCCTTTCCGTTCCCGGTATTTATGCCAATGTAATACGCTCAGAATCGATTAAATTGCAGGCTTGGAATGAAAAAGGGCGACCTTTTACCATGGAAGCGGGCGGGTTGCTAGCCAGAGTCATTTTACATGAATATGATCATCTTGAGGGAGTCTTGTTTTTGGATCATGTGCCTGAAAAAACACGCGAAAATCTTCTTGCAAAATACGAAAAATCGTCCGCAGGAGCGAAAGCTTGAGAGTTCTGTTTGCTGGCAGTCCTTCTATCGCGATTCCGTCTTTGGAAGCGGTTTACAGGCAGGAGGGAATTGAGCTTGCTGGCGTGCTTACAAACTCCGACAGTCCCAAGGGGAGGCATGGTACGCCGGAACCTACAGATGTTGCGTCTGCGGCTCAAAAAATGAACGGAGTACCTATTCTGAAGCCGGAAAAACTTGACGCTTCCGCAAGAGAGCAGGTTGCTTTTTTAACCCCCGATATTCTTGTTTCCTTTGCATACGGACATATTTTTGGTCCCAAATTTTTGGCTTTATTTCCCCTTGGCGGGGTAAATATTCACCCCAGTCTGCTCCCAAAATACAGGGGACCGTCGCCGATACAGGTGGCAATTCTTAACCGCGACTCTGTAACGGGGGTTACAGTACAGATGTTGGCGCATGAAATGGATCAGGGGGATATTCTAGCGGTTGAAAAAATTGAGTTGTCGGGCAGGGAGACGGCAAGCTCTCTTGGCGAATTGGCGGCGCAAAAAGCCGTGCGGTTGCTTATTCAGGTTTTAATGAAAATTAAAGACGGGACTGTAACAAGAACGGCGCAAAACCATAATGAAGCCAGTTATTGTAAATTAATTACCAGAGATGACGCTCTTATAGACTGGTCTTTAAGCGCCGCTCAAATAGAAGCGAAAATACGCGCTTTTGACCAAGGACCCCTATGCAGGACTATTCATAATGGGCGGGAATTGTATATATTAAAAGCTGATATATTCAAAGGGCAGGCACAGGAAAAAAGCTTCGGGCAGGTCTTGGGAATAGATAAAGAAAATGGTATACTGATACAAACAGGAGACGGAATTCTTTCTGTTACACAGTTGCAGTATCAGGCAAAAAAAGCGCTTGCTTGGCGTGATTTTTTAAACGGAGCGCGGGATTTTTTAGGCTCGCAACTTGGAAATTAGGCGGAGAAGGTTATGCGGTTTGATTTAAGATCAATAGAAGACTATGTGGCGAACCATTTAAGAATGTTTATTTTTTCGGTCGCCGGATTAATAATTTTTGTAGGCATTATTGCCATTTCTGTTTTCTTTTATGCCGTACACGGCGAAGAACAGACAATGGTTCCCGATGTCAGAGGCAAGGAATTAACGGAAGCCCTGCTTGAATTACAGATAAAGGAATTATATCCTCGTTTACAACTGCGTTATTCGCAAACTTCAAGGGATAAGGGATTTATTCTTGAACAGGAGCCAAAACCAGGAACCATTGTAAAAGCCGGACGCCGTATCCGTCTTGTTGTAAGCCAGGGAGTAATCGTAAACAAGGTGGAGAATTTTATCAGCCGGAATATTGATGAAGTAAGAATGGATTTATTGACTCTTCAGGCGGCTGCGGGAGGTCTTCCTCTTCTTTCGATAAAAGAGCCGATAATGTACGATTATTCAAATGAAAGCCCCGGTATTATTCTTGCTCAAAAACCGGAAGCGGGAACAGATATTTCCCACCCCATATCTTTGGAATTTGTTGTAAGCAGAGGAAGAGAAAACCTTACCATAAATGTTCCGCAGTTGGCGGGATTATCGCTGTCCAAAGCGTTGGAAATAATTTCCGGTACGGGAATTAATTTTATATTTGTTATAAAGGAAATAGGTCTTAACGAAAACGGCGAAACCGTTACGGAGCAAATTCCAACATCAGGCACTAATATTTCCGTTAATACTCCGGTACAGCTTACTGTAACGCGCCCGGAAAATATTGCGAATAACGAAATTTTTGACATATACAGATTTACAATACCGCAAAACCCGTACCCGCTTCCCGTGCGGCTTGAAGCGCAATTGCCTTCGGGCGAAAAAGTACGGCTATTTACTGTTAATTACATGGGCGGAGAATTTACAGTTCCTTATAAATTGCCTGTGGAAAGCGTGCTTATTTTATCAATGTTAAATCGTGAGCTTAACAGAGAGACTGTAGGTCATTAATCGGCGTTTAATCCCGTAACATTATCTACAGGGACGGAAAAAATAATTCCCTGAGCTTTGCTGTTAAGACCGTGGTTTTCGCAAATAGAGCGCATAATAGTCTCTTTGTTTTTACGCGCGGTTAAAATAAGAATTAATTCTTTTTCGTCCTGCACGGAAACGCCAAAAACTTTTACAGCTCCCCTGTGCGCCGTTCCGCGCGAGTGTATTATTGTGCCGCCTGTGGCTCCAGCTTCTCTTGCGGTATTCATCAATTCGTCGCTAAATCCCTGATTAATGATAGAGATGATAAGGTCATGGGAATATTTATCAGCCATATTTTCTCCTTCGCTTTTTATATCGTCAGCGGTAATTTTTTCATTCTTTAAAATACTTTGTTTAAAAATAAGTAGAATAGGATCGTTAATCGCGGAAAGAGGAACAGAAAATGCGATTCCCGCCCCCGGTCCGTAATTTTTTAATTTTTTTCTTACTTCCTTCATCAATAATGGCACGCCTACTTCTTGTTCTAGACAGATTATAACGGCTTTTTCGCTGGAGCCAATCCCCAAAAGATTAAGAACATCCGATGAAGCCGTGCCTTTTCCAAGACTGGTAAAGTGAAAACGCACATTTTCTTCCGTGCAAACATCGGAAACAGTATTTGCGTTGCGCCGATCAACGATAAAAAATATCAATTTAAGTCTTGGAACGTTTTTTTGCCTTTTTCTCGTCGGTTTTTCAACCGATTCTCCTCCGGAAAAGATTTTTTCTAACAGGGATTTTTTTGCCATTTAATTAGCCTCCCCGTAAATATGAATTTTTCCCCAATCAATAACAGCGCCGTCCGCAGAGGTAATGGCTTTTGTTTGCATAACAGTCATTTCCGCGGCTTCTGCCGTCTTAACTTTATAGACAAGTCCCATTAGCTGAATTACAATCAGCGGAGTCATTGCGATTACGGCGACAATGCCAAAGGCTTCTACAAGTATATTCCCTTTAAGCCCTTCGCAAGCTCCTATGGCAAATGGCAGTAAAAAAGTAGTGCTCATTGGACCGGAGCATACGCCGCCTGAATCAAACGCGATGCCTGTAAAAATTCTGGGAACAAAAAATGTAAGCCCCAAGGCAAGAGCGTAACCAGGTATTAAAATCCATGCGATTGGGATATGCAAAAGAATTCTTGTCATGGTAATGGCAAGAGCTGCCGCCATTCCGACAGCAAGCCCGCGGCTCATCATTTTTACGGTGATAGCGCCTGAGGAGATTTCTTCTACCTGCTTGTTAAGCACGTGTACCGCCGGTTCCGCCGCGACAATATAGTAGCCTATGACGATTCCAAGCGGAATTAATACCCATTTAAATTCCGAAGCCGCAAGTTGGGAACCTAAAAGTTCTCCTACAGGAATAAATCCGACGTTTACCCCTGTTAAAAAGATTACAAGCCCTATCAATGTATAAACAAAACCTATAGCTATACGACCAAGCTGACGGCGTTGGTATCTGCGCGTAAATAATTGGAATACGATAAAAAACATAACGATAGCGCCTAAAGCATAAGATACGTCTTTTAAAAAGTTTGGCAGTTCATGAGCAAAATAATTGGCAACATCGCGTGAAGTTTGCGCGTCCTGAAGAACATATTTTTCCATTTCTACGGCTTCGGGTTTGTAAAAAATGCCAAGTAAAAGCACCGCAAGAATTGGTCCCACGCTACATAACGCCACTAAACCAAAACTGTCGTCCATAGAATCTCTATCGCTGCGAATCGACGCAATACCGGCTCCCATTGCTAGGATAAAAGGGACAGTAATAGGACCTGTTGTAACCCCGCCTGAATCAAAGGCGACGGGAACAAAAGTTATTGGAGTAAAGCATGCAACCGCAAAAGTAATAATGTAAAAAATTACCAACAGCAATGAAAGCCGTATTTTTAAAAGCGAGCGTAATACCGCGATTACAAGGAAGATGCCTACGCCGACGGAAACTGTCATTATCAGGCTTATACTTGGAATGGACGGGACTTCCCTGGCAAGCACCTGTAAATCAGGTTCGGCGATTGTAATAATTAAACCAATTATAAATGTTATTAAAATTATTATAAAGAGCTTAGAACTTTTTGTAAGGTGAACGCCAACACCCTCTCCCATCTGCATCATTGCCATATCCGCGCCCAATGTGAAAAAACCCATTCCGACTATCAGCATGGCGGCTCCGGCAAGAAACATCAGGATAGTTCCCGACGGCAAGGACGTGAGGAACACGCTGACAATGAGTACAATAACTGTAATTGGAAGCACCGAATAAAACGCTTCCATGATTTTTTCTTTAAGTATCTTGTTCATAAATGGCAAGTACAGTATAGAAAATATGGTATTTTTTTACAATGGTATAAAAAAAGACTGTTCGCTTTGACCACTAAGTGGTCTGGCGGACAGTCCTTAAAAAATGCTTTAAGTTTATGGACTAGGGTGTAACCGAGAACTTAACGAGAGTATAGAAGTTTTCGCCGTTTACTACACCTGTTACTGTTAGATTATAATCTCTTGCTGAAGAGAACTCATTAACAGCTGGATAAGTAGCAAGAGTAGTATTTATAGTATAGGTAGCATTACTAGTACGAGAAGTAGAACTTAAGCAGTACCATGCAAAACTGCCGGCAGTATAAATAGATGAATTTGTTATTGTGAATTCAATTTTATCACCCCGGTTGAGGGAAATTATAGTGCCTTCAGTATATGAAATATATGTATTATTACTAGGGTTAGGGTCGGGATTAATACAATATTCTATCGTTGGGTTTTTATCTGAGGCACTAAAAGTAATATCACCAGAACCGGATTGATATATAGCGTTGAAGTAATTAAGCCCAATACTAAATATATAAGAACTGTCCAAACCTATATAAATATGCACTATATGCATGAAGGTAACTGTGTCGCCGCCTACCTGTAATGTAAATTCTATAGAATAAATTCCGTTTTTAAGCGTAATAGTGTCGCCACTGCCAAATTGAGATTTAATAGATATAGTTTGTACTCCAGTTCCATTTGCGCTTATCGGAGTAATTGTCATGTTAGCAGTGGTAATATCAGCGGTGGTTATATTGGTATTATCAAGAGTATATGTGAATGTTCCATCGTCTGATCCATCAGTTAATAATCTTAATTCAATTGCTTTATGGGCTATTTTACCCGCGTCAATAGCTACAGTAACTGGTAATACGTTAGATGCAACAGCTACTGTACCACCACCACCATCAGATATATAACCAACTACTGTAAGATCATAAACTCCCGGATCAAGGATTATTGGATTTGTCATAGCGGCTTTTATGATCCTGTTAGACCAATGTGTACCTGTTGTATTAGGTGTAAAGGTAAACAAAAATTAAACAAAGTCACCTATTGTTAGTCCACTAGTTGGTAAAATAGTACGGTTAATTTTTTCATTAAAACTTAACCTAACCGCACCTTTTCCGTCAGGCGGAGTAAAATCATCGGTATACTCATTCCCGCTACCGATGTCGTTACTGCACCAGGTTGTTACAAGCATTACTGTTACTGCCAGCAATGCAGCCGCCGCGACAAAGAAGCCGCGTTTTTTTGTAAATGTTTTCATTTTCTTTCTCCTTCCTTATTGTTTATATTTAAACTTTTTAATTTCATTTTATGACTCCACCTTTATGTTAAAAGAGGTTCCATATACTTTTTCATTGTCTTCTTTTGTAACACCTACGACCGTTACTTTATATTCCCTGACATTTTTAAATGGCTCATTTGCGACGCTTGCGGTAAATTTTGCCCCACTTTCAGTGACTCCAATTGTTAATGGAATGGCGCTAATGCAGTACCATTCAATTTGGGAATAAATATTATTATTGGTAACGAATATAACCGCTGATTCTGCAGTGCTTTTTCGTATAAAAACGGTTTCTCCTTCCTGTAGCGTGAAATTA
>NZ_BDHD01000011.1:0-31157 GCF_054786075.1 Treponema sp. R6D11
CCGCGTTGACAACAGCCCGCACGGAGTGATAGTCTGAATAGGCAGGTCCAGTAGCTCAGGGGATAGAGCGGCCGCCTCCTAAGCGGCAGGTCGGCTGTTCGAGTCAGCCCTGGATCATTGCCAAAAGCCTACGGCTTTTGGCTAGCAGTTTCGCACAAGTGCGAAACTGCATGATTGATAGCCTATGGCTTTTTCGCGGCAGTTTTGCGAGGCAAAACTGCAGGATTGGTAGCTGTGGGCTTTTGGCTAGCAGTTTCGCACAAGTGCGAAACTGCATGATTGGTAGCCTGTGGCTTTGAAGGGCTAAGGCTTTTTGAAAAATTGTGCGGCCGTCGTATAACGGTATTACCCGAGCTTCCCAAGCTCGTGACGCGGGTTCGACTCCCGTCGGCCGCTAAGAAAAAATTGGATAAAAACTGGAAGAAGTTTTAGTTTTTTCTAATTTTATTAAAATGGGGATACGGGAGTCTGGAAATATTTATTAGTATTTACTACAGACTTTGCGATTGCTACATACTTTGCTTTGCCCGCGGCGCGGATACCGTTTTTTCAAATAAAAGCTGGAGTTTTGCGTCTCTTCGGACAACGCCTATCTATGTACTTTGTCGGGAGGGCGCAAAACTCCAAGCTAAAAAAGCCGTAGGCTTTTTTAGCACGGCGCCGGAACGTTTGGATTTTGTTCAGCTACGCCCCTTGACGGGGCGTTGGGGTTTGTTCCCCGTCGGCCGCTTTAGGATAAATAAAGAAGAGAAAATATCTTATTGACAAGTAGTGCATAGTGCACTACATTATATCTATGAAGCTGATCGGTATTGAATGGGATGATAATAAAAACATCCTTAACAAGCAGTTACACGATTTGAGCTTTGAAACTGCCCAGTATGTTTTTACTGATCCTGAAAGACTTGAACGCATTGATCGGAGTGAAGAAAATACATCAGGTGAAGAAAGATGGCAAACTCTGGGCATGGTAGGTAAAGTTCTCTTTGTGGTCTATACAGAACGAGGAGAGAATAAGCGCATTATATCCGCACGGGTAGCGGAAAAACATGAAAGGAGAAGTTATCATGGGAATTATCAGATCGACGGTATGGGTTGGTCAAAAGCCACCTAAAGAAGCAATTAGAGAGGTCAGGAAAGCGGCGCGAAAGCCTATTCGCTATACAGAGGACTGTCCAAAATCTACGCCAGAAGCATTAAAAGAATTCGCTCAATTAGCGGCTGAACGTAACAGACGAAAAAAGAAGAAATCAATAACAATACGCATTGCCCCTGACATTTTGGAAAGTTACAAAACAATGGGCGATGGTTATACTGGCATTATGGCTGATGTCCTTAAATACGCCGTCAATAATCCCACTATTCTGACCAACGCCACAAAATAAAAAAAGGAGAAAAATATGGCAGAAAAAAACAATGAATGTAAATGTACCTATGGCTGTGCAAGGCACGGAGACTGCAAGGCTTGTCAGGAGTACCACAGAAAAGACGGTTCCCGTACAAACTGCGGAAAAACCGGGCATGAGGACAAAAAAAATAATAATTAGAAATAAAACCCCAGATATTGTATAATTTGATAAATACAGGAGAAATATATGATTTTTGATAAAAACGGTAAAATTTATTCAAAAATGGAATTTGTTGATGAAGATGAAATTGAAAATGTAGTAATAAATAATTTTAAACTACTTTTTGGGGACTATTCAATTTTATTGGATAAAAACCTAATAAGTACAAATTCAGGCAAAGGAAGTATTCCTGATGGCATAATAATAAATTTTCAAGAAAATAAATGGTATATTTTAGAAGTTGAAAGAGGTATTCATGGTACATGGGAACATATTGCACCTCAAATTTCAAAACAGATAACGGCAATGGAAAACATTGATACCAAAATCAAGATAGCAGAAAATTGTATAAAAAAGATAAATAAAAACACTGCATTTAAAGATTTACTAAATGAAATTGATATTGAAGAAATAAACATTCATGGAACTATTAACAAAATTCTTAAATTACCTCCTATTGTAGCATTACCAATAGATTTTATCCCAAATGATTTAAAAGATTGGTCAAAAACATTAAAAGTTGAGGTTATTGTTTGGCTTGTAGAAAAATATGTTGATATTAATGGTAATGTATTGTTTAGTATTCCTGAAAAAGAAATAGAACCAGAAATAGATTCTAGTGATGATAATGAAAAAATAACAGGAGATATTCTTTCTCAAGTAATAAATAAAGGTCTTTTAACAATTGGTCAAGAATTATATTTTGAATATGGTCCAAAAGGAAAAACAAAAACAAAATTTATTGGTATAGTTAGAAAGAATGGTATTGAAGTAGATGGTGAAATATCATCCGTTAGTGTTTCTTCGTTAAGATGTATTCAAAAAATTAGTCCTTCCAGAACTACATCAAATGGCTGGGTTGTATGGAAAACAAAAGATGGAAAACTAATTAATGAATTATATAAAAAATTGACTCAATAAAAAAGGACACAGAGGCAACCCCCATGTCCTTTTCCATTTATCGCTCGTGAATACTTACTTCAACAAAGCTTTCGCTTTCTTCACAAAGCTGTCAACATCTAGTCCGTAGCGGGTTACAAGGTAGTCCTGCGTTCCCACTTCGCCGAATTCGTCGTTAATGCCGATGCGCGCGAACTTGCAGCGGCAGCCTTCTTCGGCAATTATTTCCGCTACTGCGCTGCCGAGTCCGCTCATTATTTGGGCGTTCTCCGCGCTGATGATTGCGCGTACTTTGCCGGCTTGGTTCAATATCGCGTCGCGGTCAATCGGTTTTAATGTAAGAACATCAAGCACTCCGGCGCTGATTCCCTCTGTGGCAAGTTTTTCGCAGGCTTTAAGCGATTGGTTTACCATGAGGCTTCCAAGCGCTACAAAGCAAACGTCTTTTCCCTCTTTTAAAACTTTTGCCTGCCCGAACTTGAAAGTTTCATTTTCTGAATACAGATATGGCACGGGTTTGCGCGGGATACGCAGATAATGACAGCCGTATTCTTCCGCCATTAAACGGACAAAGGCGGCGCAGGACGTGGGGTCGGACGGCTCAATCATTGTAACTTTTGGAATTACCCTCATCAGAGCAAGTTCTTCAAAGGGCATGTGAGTTCCGCCGTTAAACGCGGCTGTTACTCCTGGGTCTGTGCCAATCAATTTTACGTTTAACTTTGCGTAGTTGGCGGAAAGAAAAAATTGATCATATACGCGCCTTGATGAAAAACAGCCGAAGCCTGACGCAAACGGAATTTTACCCAGAGTGGAAAGACCGGCGGCAACGCCAATCATGTTGGCTTCCGCAATACCGCAGTTGAAAAAACGGTCGGGATATGTTTTCTTAAAAATACCCGTGTTCGTGCAACTCATTAAATCCGCTTCCAGCACCACAATGTTTTTATTTTTTTCGGCTAATGCCATTACTGTATCGACATACGCCATTCGCATTTCTTTTTGTTGTTCTGCCATGATTTACTCCTTATCCAACGCGGCAATGGCTTCTCTTGCCTTTTCCATGTCGAAAGCCATGCTGTGATTTTTCTCCACGCCTTCCGCGAAGCTACAGCCCTTTCCTTTGATTGTGTGCATTACAATCATCGAAGCTCTTTCTTTTTCCGCAAGAGCTTTGTCAATCGCGGCATCCAAAGCGGCAATGTCATGACCATTGACTTCCTGAGTGAACCAACCGAATTGTTCCCACTTTGCGGCAATGTTTCCCATGTCCAAAATGTCTTTGCAAAAGCCGTCAAGCTGTTGTTTGTTGTTATCGGTAAAAGCGATTAAGTTGGGAAGTTTTTGAAAGCCCGCGAATAATGCGCCTTCCCAAATCTGCCCTTCGTTGGATTCGCCGTCGCCGATAATCGTGTATACGGTCGATGTTTTTTTATCCATCTTTAAACCGAGAGCAATGCCGATAGCGGCTGAAAAGCCCTGCCCAAGAGAGCCTGTCGTCATGTCAATGCCGGGGGTCTTGTTGCGGTCGCAGTGGCTGGGGAGGCTTGTTCCGCCCTTGTTCAGTGTAGTAAGCCAGTCCTTGGGGAAAAATCCCTTGAGCGCCAAAGTCGCGTAAACGGCGGGACCGGAGTGTCCCTTGGAAACTACCAGTTGATCGCGTTCTTCCCAACGGGGATTTTTCGGATCAACCTTCATTTTGTGAAAGTATAACAGAGCCAAAAGGTCAACGATTGACATGGCTCCTCCGATATGACCTGTTCCAAGATTTCCGATTTCTTCGATTGTCATTTTACGGATTTCTTTTGCTTGCGCTTTTAGATAATTTTCAGTTTCTTTATCCATGCTGTTCTCCTCTAAATAATAAGTTAATATATCATAAATAAAGGTGTTTGTCATGTACCATTGACAGTGTAAGAAAGTAAAACTATTATTAGAAAGATGCAATTAAAAGGTCTTTATCTGGCGTTTATTTTTTTTATTTTGGTCAATATTGGTCAAACTTTCGCGCAAACGGCAGAAGAGTCCAAAACGCCTGAGGTGGCTAAAGCGGAAAAACCTATCAGACTGGGAACAGGTTTAGGCTATTCATTCATAGGATACAGGGAAGAAACGGATTTACCTTTAAACAGATATTTGGATACTGTAAATTTTAATATGAACGGCAGTGTCGAACTAAACAAATTTAGTTATTTGTTTAGTTTTGGGTTTTTAACAGGTGAAACCAATCCATTAGAAATAAAAAACAATGATGATTATTTTACATATTACCAGAAGGAACATATCTTTCTAAGATTATATTTTGAACATGCGTTTGATTATCGGGTATGGGGAAACAGCGCTTTTCCGGGATACCTTGGTAGCGCAATAAGGGGCGATTTATATTATTCCGCTTTGCAGGAATCATATTATTACAGCCTAACCATATTATGTTCGTTTAATATACATGTGACACAGAAATGGATCATAAACGAAAAAAACGAATTGATTTTTTCTATGAGTATTCCTTTTTTAGGTTATGCTATAAGACCTCCTTATTACGGATTACTTTACGCCCCGCTTGATTCAGAGAAAAGAGTAACTAGCTTCCATAATTACATGGCGATTTTTGGCGACTTAAAATATTATCATAAATTAAACGGATTGCTTTCTTTTTATTTGGGTCTTGGTTTTGAACTTTCTCATATTACTTTTCCGCAACCAAGAAAAGACGCGTCGTTTTGCATGAATACGGGCGTTGCATTTACTTTTTAGGAGAGAAAGTGAAAATTAAATTGCTGATATTACCTATAGTTGTCTTTTTTTCCGCATGTCAGTTATTTTTAGGACCAGACCCTGATACCAGTCCTTCTGAAGTATTAAAAAGCCTCTGGAATGATTTTAATAATATCCATGCAAATTTGGATTTTAGAATGAGCTATAACCTTAAATATAACAGTTGGTATGATGTATATCATAATAAATCAACAGGGTATGCCCTTAAAGTTTATTCCGACATGGACGAAGAATCATTATTTAGTGTATGCGCAAATATGTTAAAAGAGTTAAATGATCCTCATGTCGGGTTATATGCCCCCGGTAAGTTTTCCAGTAGTTATTATTCCAGCAGTGAATATTTTAGTTCTTTAACGGTAAAAAGTTATCTAAACAAAAACGGTAATAATGGATATAAAAACTTTTTATTTGGCACATTTATTTCCAATCCCAATATAGGTTACATTTATATTTCATCATTTATAAATGATGACCCTGAGACGGAAGGAAATGAATGGGGTAGATCTATAGACAATATTGTAGACAGTCTTGCAGATACCAAAGCTCTTGTTTTGGATGTTCGCGATAACAGAGGGGGAGATATATATGTAATGGAATATATTGCCGCTCGTTTTGCGTCTGTGCCAAAAGATTATATTAAAGCAAGAATTAAAACGGGGTCAGGAACAAATGACTTATCCACGCCTATAATTTATACAGTAAAAAGTATTAAGAAAGCTTCCGACGGCAAGTATGGTTATACAAAACCAATTATACTATTAACAAATAAAAGTACAGTTTCCGCGGCGGAATGGTTTACTATGGCATTGCGGACGCAGGATCATGTAAAACATGTAGGAACAACAACATGCGGAGCATTTTCCGCGCGTAATGATCGTTTTATGATAAACGGGTGGATTTATTCAATATCGCCGGAAAGAGTCACAGATATGAACGGAAAAATTTATGAAGGAATAGGAATATCTCCTTACATAGAAACTAAAAATACAACGAATCAGACAGATAATCAACTGGAAGACGCGTTTAAATACGCAAAAGAGTTAGCGGGTATAGAATGAAAATCAGCAATTTAAAGAAATTTATATTCGTCGCTCTTTCTGTTGCGCTCTTTTTTATTGCTTGTAAAGAAGAGGAAAATTCAGACGACGATAGTTGCGCTATCGTTTCAATCTCCGCTGACGGTTCTATAGACGCTAGAACAACCATGCTAACCATAACAGTTAACGATGACAAACTTATTCTTACCGCCGATGACATAAAAATAAACGCTGCATTTTCTGTTATAAAAGACGTTATGTCACAGACAAGTACGACGACTTATGAACTTCTTATAACATCTGGAGGTAAAGGGACGATTAGAGTAGGACTTGATCCGTATCGGGGATTTACAGGATGGAACGCAAAAACCGCGACTGTATATGCTGATTGGTATTTTAGCGGGACTTCAAACTTGACAATAACAGGTTACTATCAGTCAGTTGATTCATTAACGATACCAAAGGAATTAGCGCCCGGAACGCTTGTTACGGCGATAGGATACAGAGCGTTTTATGATAACGAACTGACAAGCGTAGAGATTCCTGACAGCGTTGAGGCTATTGGGGACAGCGCGTTTGCCGATAATCAACTTACAGAGATTATTATTCCCGATAGCGTTAAAACTATTGGAATTACTTCATTTGCATATAACCAGTTGACCGATGTTACTATTCCTGAAAGCGTTACCGCCATTGGCTCAGGCGCGTTTGGCTATAACCAGTTGTCCTTTGTTACTATACCGGAAAAAATTACCTATATAAGAAGTTCCACATTTGCATATAATCGGATCACAAGTATTGATATTAAAGGAAATGTTGTTTCCATAGGAGAAGACGCATTTGCTTATAACAAGATTACCGATATTACTATTCCTGAAAATGTTATTTCCATTGGCTCTGGCGCATTTGGAAATAACAAATTAAAAAATATTAACATTACCGATAAAGTCGTCTACCTTTCAGGTTTTAATAACAACGAAATAGAAGATATTCTTATTCCCGATACGGTTATTACCATTGGAGCTAACGCGTTTGCCTATAATCAGCTTACAGAGGTTGATATTCCCGATAGCGTTACAACTATTGGGAATAATGCATTTTTACATAACCAATTAAACAAAGTTAAAATTTCCGAGAAAGTTACTGATATTGGATACAAAGCGTTTGCAAACAATGAGCTAAACGAAATTACCATACCTGGCAAAGTTGAATATATTGAAATTCAAGCCTTTATAGATAACCCGTTGACCGAAATCACCATTGGAGAAAATGTAACGCTTGGCAGTTCCGCTTTTGGCAATGGTTTTGAGAGCGCTTATTATAAAAACGGCAGAAAAGAAGGAACTTATACCCTTGTCGATAATACATGGGTTGTTCCCTGATACGCCTTTTATAATTTTACGGATATTTTCGCCCCAACATCTTTTGCGCCAACTCAATGTCTCCCGCGCTTATTGCGGCGCGGATACGGCTGGAGCTGATGGGCGCGGAGCCTTCTGTAATTTTCGGCACAATTTCCGCGGGAATGTTATGCTCGGCAAAAAATTTTTGAATCGCCGTTGCGTCAGTATCTTGTTGATGACCGCACTTAAAATCGTTTCCGACCACGAAAAAGCCGACATTGCCACGCTCTAACAAAATTTTTAAAAAATCAATCCCCGACATTTGTTTAACTTCTTTGGTAAAGTCAATAACAATCGTTACTTTTACTCCTAAGCTTTCAAATATATCCAGTCTTTGTTTAAAAGTTAAAATATGTCCGCTCTCAATTTTATGGTTATCCTTAAAAGTAATAACCACTGGTATTTTATCCACGTTATGCGATATAACCCTCTTTAACAATTCCTGATGTCCCAAATGTACACCGTCAAAAACGCCAACCGTCATAGAGGAAAGTTTTCCGTTATGAGAAAATCCTTTTTTAATAAAATTCCGCCATTCAATTATTTGCATCATTTTTTCTTTTCACTAATTTTTATAAGTTCTTTTAATTTTTTGCGGAAAAGTTCATAGTCCGGAGCAAGGGCGCAGGCTCTTCTTACTAAACGTATTGCGGTTTTAATCCTGCCCTTAATGTAAAAAACAATACCCCATAAATAATAAAGAGCCGGATCCGGTTTTGGGCGCGGTCTTAAAGCACACCTGAGTTTGTGGGAAATTTCAAATTCTTTCGCGCTCTTATCATAGTCTTCGAGACTGAACGCCCATTTTCCCGCAAGAGCGTGGGCTTCCCAGTTATCCTTTCCAAGGACAGACAATTTTTGTATAAGCGCGGCAAGTTCCGGCATATTATCCTGATTAAGAAAAATTTTTCCGGCTGCGATATAACGCGTCAAAGCTTCTTTTTCGTCCCCCGCCATTTCATACGCGTTAGCTGCATTAACCGCGTAGACGCCGTTTTGCTTGCTCATCTCAAACGCCGTGTCCCATGCTTCGGCGGAATCAGCGTAATTTTTAAGTTCCCAACGGCATTTTGCGAGTAGTGTGTAAAAGTCAATATCTTTTTCTATTTTAAAAGGATTATTTATTATAAACTCATTTAATTCTTCAAATTTATTTAACTCATTTAATATTTTTATTTTTTCCGTGTGCGCTATTTTCCCTTCGGCGGAATCTGGCCATTGATCAAGAATCGCGTTTATAAATTCTTCCGCATTGCTGTATTGCCCAAGACGGAATGACATTCTCGCCGCAAGAAGCAATTCTCTTTTTGTCCTTACTTCCGACGATGCGGAAACAGTGCGAATAACTTCGTCCCTGCGTTTCCACGCCCTACTGATCTGATCCAAAGCTTTTGCAGGTTCGCCCATTACGGCAAAAGTTTCCGCAAGCCTTAATCGCCCCTCGGCGTTGATATTTATATCGTCAGTTAATTTTTTAAAAGCATCTTCTACATATTTAATTCGCGAATCAACGGAAATATATTCAAGATGAGCTTTACAAACATATTCGTTTTTTTCTTCTAAGGGTTCTTTAGGTTCGCTGTCAGGTTTTTGTTTGTCGGTCTTTTTCTTTTCATCAGATTCATAAGAAGCCATAACAAAACCAAGCGCGCCATAATCCGAAGAAGTGTCGTTTACTTCTCCAAGCCATTTGTCGTTTACAAGAAAAATCAAATAAGTGCCACAGGTGACTATTTTTATGTTAAAATTAATTTTGTCAAAATCAGGTATATCTGTCCAGGCAATTAAGGTTTTGGGAGAACTGTCTTTTACAACGTCAAGACGGAAGTACCCTTTGTTTGAGACAAGGGCTAAATAGTATGAGCCTTCGTCCATAATATGAAAAATAATGCCGGCTGCCGCGTAACTACCAAGGGTTTCCAAGCGGATTTTTGCTTCTATTATGTGATCTTCAAATTCATAGTCCGGCATATCTACCCACGCGATACAGCTTTCCTTTTTTAAGCCAAGCGTAAGAGAGCTTTTTGACAGGTAGGCATTATATGAAGATTCTGATTTAATATCAAAAGGGGATTTTTTTGTTTTGGCAAAATCAATTATTAACTTACCTTCGGATACAATACCGTCCTCGTCTTTATATCTCGGATTTATTTGCCGTAATTTATTGGAGAGTGCGTAAATGAACCTTTTGGAAAAAGTGAACATATTTAAGATGTACATTAAAAAGGTAAAAAAGTCGATATGTAATATTTGCAAAAATATTGCCGTTAAAGTCAAAAAATCTATACATTTTATAGGTAAAGTATGTGTTTTTGTCTTAAATGAGATAAAAGAAGCAATATGCCATATTGGTAGGATAATTATTCTTGCCTTTTTAAAAATGGCAGATGCGATATGTTATGTTGGTAAAAAAATTGCCGTTATTGCGGTAAAAATCGCTATCAAAGCAAAAGACGCGGTATGTTATGTTGGCGGAAAAATTGTTCTAATTGCCAAAAAGATTGCCGTCATTACTAAAAAAATAGCAAACAAAATAAAAGTGTCAATGCACCCAGTAAGCTGGACGGATATTTTTATTCTTGCGGCTTTGCTTGTTATTATTCTTACTCCGATAATTATTAATTTGTTTTTCAAGTTGGAAGCGAAAGCCAGACAGGTGAATCTGTATTTGTCTGTAAGCGGCGAAGAATTATTCGGGAAAGATTTAATGGAAACGTTAATACGGGAATTTGAAGAAAAAAATCCCGACATTCAGTTGAAGTTTGCCAATAGCCCCACTCCCGCTGAGCCGGATATTCTTTTTTTAAACGAAGGCGATTTTAGCGCGTTTATCGCCGCAAACGAGTTAATGGAACTAAATACGTTTACCGAATATAATTCAGGCTCGCGGCAAATGGCAATTCCCCTTGTCTCTTTTATGGATATGTTTTTTTATAATATTAATATTCTCTCCGCCGCTGGTTTTGATCACCCGCCTAAAACAAGAGACGAGTTTTTGGTTTATGCAAGGGCTGTTTCACGCGGGGATTCAGGCACGGCGGGATACGCGTTAAGTTTGAGCCAAAAAGATCGTCAAGCTTTGGCAAGAGATGTCTTTTCATGGATATGGGCTTCAGGCGGCAGTTTATTTTCGGTAGATGAGGACGGCGTTCTTGTTTTTAACAAAGACGCGATAAAAGAACTTTCATTTTTCGGCGTTCTGAGCAAAGAAGGATTACTTGCGCCGAATATTTTTGAAACAACAGGCGATGAACGTATAGAAGCCTTTGCTCAAGGAAAGACCGCAATGATAATTGCTTCTACTGGAGCAATTCCGTACTTGAGAGAGAAAATGGGAGACAACGCATTTGGCATAACAACAATTCCCGTTTCAGGGACAGGCGGAAAATACACCATAGACATTTCCTCTATTTATGTGGGCATTTCCGCCAATACCGCTTACCCCGAAGAAGCATGGAGTTTTCTTTCGTTTCTTGCGAGCAAAAGCAATCTCCTTTGCGAAAAATTAAACGCCGTTCCCGGTATGGTTTCTAACATTATTCCAGGCAATTATGTAAGAGACGATCTTTTTTACTCCAAAGCATGGGAAATTTTTGAAGCTTCAATTGTTGCGGAAAATTTGTCTGTTAAACCGGAAACGTTGGAATATGAAAACAATTTTTTAGAAGAGCTAAAAACATTTTTTGAAAAACAATGAAAAAAACTCCCTGTGATAATTATTTTTAATAACAGGTAATATATTCACAAATTTTGTTGATTGTGATATAATTATGTGGGGGTATTATGAAAAAGTCAAAATATTTATCATGCTTTCTTTTTTCTATATGTTTATTAATATTTGCCAGTAGTTTATTTATTTCTTGTAAGAGGGAAAAACCCCTCCCCGATCCTGAATATGTTGCGGCGGTTTCGGGCGGAATCTTGAATAAAAGCGCGCCTGTAATTGTTGAATTCAAATTCGGTCAGGATACGTCCGTGCCATTAGCGTCTAACGCATTGGTTCTAAGCCCGAAAGTTAAGGGTACTGTTTCATGGCAGGACGAGTATACTCTTGTTTTTACTCCTTCCAAAAAATATAAGCAAGGACAAAAGTACAATGTGGTCGTGAATATCAAAGGAATTCCCACATTTAATTTTTCTTTTACGGCGGCGTTTCCTGTTTTTCGGGTAGAACTTGAACCTGTACAGTTAGGTGACGATGATAATGTTATTATCTCGGGAGTTGTCAATGCCGATGAAGACGCGGAAATTTCAAAAATAGAGCAAACTGTCAGCTCAAAAGAGTTAGGTAAAATTTCATGGACGCATACTGACAATGTTCATCGTTTTGTTTTTGAGCCTGTTAAACGCGGCGAGGCTTCCAGAACTGTTGAAGTTACATGGAAAGGTAAACCTTTGGGAATCGATGAAAATGGGTTTGTTGTCGTATTAATTCCCGGCTTGGATATTTTCGAAATGCTTGATCTTCAATTTGCTAACGATATAATAGAAGTTTCATTTTCAAAAAATCTTAAAGCTAATCAGGATTTAAGAGGTTTTATTTCTCTTTCCGGTAACACTGACGTGCGTTATACGCTAGATGGAAATATAATAAAAATTTTCGGAAATAATTCAGGCGGTATTCCGGCGGGAGCGGAACTTGTAATTCAGGATTTAGTAGATGTAGACGGTAAACGTTTAAGCACTCCGATTCAGTATACAGTTCCCGATAAATGGGAATTGCCTGAGGTGCGTTTTGCCGGAAACGGCGCTATTTTGCCGACAAGCCAGGGGTCTCAGATTGTAATTGAAACTAAAAATGTTACCGGCGTTTTGGTAGAAGCGTTTCAAATTTACAATCAAAATATGGTTTATTTTTTACAATATAATAACCTTACAGGCGATTCTCAACTTGATCGCGTAGGTGAGCCTGTGTGGACAAAAGCTTTTGATTTCCAATGGGTAGCGTCCGATCAAAATCGTTGGATACGCCACGGGCTTGATATGGCGGAGCTAAGTAAAAAATTTCCTGGCGGAATGTTCCATGTAAGGATTACTTTCAGGCAACGGCATGTTAAATATGTTTGTGATAAAGGACACAAGGATTTTTCCGGCTATGAATTTCCCGATGACTCTTTTTCACCGCGTTATACGATAAGCGGCGTGACATCTTCGAGTTATTATAATTCTAAGGATTACAGTTGGAATGAATGGTATAACAATCGCACTGATCCATGTCATCCGGCTTTTTATTTTGATATGTATGGGCACAATATAACAGAGAGCCGGAATGTGCTTGTTTCGGATTTAGGGCTTATTGCAAAACGCTCTCTTGACGGTTCATGGCTTATCGTGACGACAAATCTTATTACCGCCCGCGCCGCGCCTAATGTTGAATACAAGGTTTACAATTATCAGGGACGCGTTCTTAATCAGGGCAGAACAAACTCAAACGGCATTGCGACAATTCCTGCGTCTTCGGATACGGCAAGCGGCTCGCGTCCTGTTGTGTATGCGGAAAGTAATTTAGGCAGAGCGTATCTTAAAGTTAATGATTCTCAGGCTCTTTCTGTAAGCCATTTTGATATTTCGGGCGGTACTCCTTCTTCGGGACTGCGTGGGCTCATCTACGGGGAGCGTGATGTGTGGCGTCCCGGCGATGATATATTCCTTACATTCCTTCTTGCCGATCCGCTTGGCTCTCTTCCTCAGAATCATCCTGTTATATTTGAATTGGAAGACCCAAGAGGTCGCCCTGTTATAAATCGCACTTACACTTCTTCCGTAGACGGATTTTATTCCCTTGCGGCTGTTACAGCGTCAGACGCTCCTACCGGAGACTGGACTGCAAGGGTAAGAGTTGGCGGCAAGACATTTAATAAAAACATAAAAATAGAAACCATTATGCCAAACAGATTAAAAATCGATCTTGATTTTGGTACAAATGAATTTATTAAAAGCGGTTCTCAAAAGATTCCTTTGGTATCCCAATGGCTTTACGGAGCGCCGGCTTCCGGCTTAAAAGCCGATATTTCTGCCGTTTATGCGGACAAAGAAACAACATTTAAAGGTTATGAAGATTATTCTTTCCGTGATCCTTCCAGAAACATTTCGACAGAACGGCAGAACATCTGGAGCGGAACTCTTGACGGCGAAGGAAAAGCCATAGTAACAATGAATTTTAATCCCGGTCCATCCGTTCCCGGCAGGGTAATAGCGCGGTTTATGACGCGGATTTTTGAACCGTCAGGAGTTTTTTCGTCGGAACAAATCAGCAAAGAGTATTCGCCTTACAGCAGTTATGTCGGAATAAAATTGTCCAAAGGGGACGAAAGAAATATGCTGCTTACCGATACGGATCACAAGGCGGATATAGTAATTCTTGACGAAGACGGAAAACCGTTGCGAGGAAACATCGATCTTGATTGTGCTATTTATAAAATAAATTGGCGTTGGTGGTGGGAAAAAGGAGATAACGAGTCCGCAGAATTCGCATCGGCACTTTCCAAAACTCCGATTTCACGTCAAACAGTTACCGCCGTAAACGGCAAGGCGACTTTTACTTTTAATATTAAATATCCCGATTGGGGACGTTACATCGTGATAGCCAAAGACGGTAAAGGCGGACACGCTGCGGCTCAAACAACGTATATTGATTGGCCCGGTTGGGCGGGACGTGCCCGTGACGGCGGTCAGGGTTCGCAGACAATGTTGACATTAACTGCCGGAAAACAAACATATAACACAGGTGAAAAAATACAGATAACATTCCCGTCCAATAAAGACGCAGCCGCTCTTGTTGTGTTGGAAAAAGGCGGAAACATAATAAAAAACGAATGGATTAGCTGTCAGGAAGGAACAACAAAATATGAATTTAACGCTGAACAGTCTATGGTTCCGAATATTTATGTGCATATAACTCTTGTTCAACCGCATTTACAAACACAAAACGATCTTCCAATACGCCTTTACGGCATTACTCCCGTAATGGTTGAGGACGCGAGAGTTGTAATTAATCCGCAGATTAAAACGCAGGAAAATTGGCAAGCAGAATCAAAAGTTTCATTTACGATTAGTGAAGAAAAAGGCAGACCGATGGCGTATACAGTTGCGGTAGTGGACGAAGGGCTTCTAGGTCTTACCCGTTTTAATTTGCCCAACCCGAAAAATACTTTTTACGCCAGAGACGCTTCGTTTATCAATTCATGGGACCTTTTTCAGGAAGTTATCGGAGCTTATTCGGGCAAACTGGAAACCTTCCTTGCTATTGGAGGCGGCGATGACGGCGAAGTAAATTCGCAAAAAGAGACGCAGCGGTTCAAACCTGTGGTGCGTTTTTTTGGACCCTTTGAAATCGGCAAGAACGGACAAAAGACCGAAACTTTTGATCTGCCTCCGTATATCGGAGCGGTGCGAATTATGGTTCTCGCCGCTTCTTCCACAAGCGAACCTCAAACCGGCAGAGTATTGCGTGGTTACGGAATTGCCCAAACAACAGTAAAAGTAACTTCCGATCTTATGGTCTTCGCTTCTTTGCCAAGAGTGCTTTCGCCAAGCGATGAATTTGAAGTTCCTGTCTATGTAAACGCTCAAAAGGACGGAAGAAGAAACGTAAAAGTAGCTCTCTCTGTACCGGGTGCGACAATTCAAGGCAACTCAACACAGGATGTGCCTTTTGAAAAAAGCGAAGAAAAATTAATCCGCTTTAAAGTAAAGTCTCCCAATAACCCGGGAAAATTAAAATTTACGGTAACGGCGGACTCATCGGGATTAAAAACAGCACAGCAGGTTGTAGAAATCGAAGTTCGCTCTACGGCAGTTCCCGTAACAAAGTCAATACAAACGTTGCTCTCCGCAGGCGAGACATGGAAGGGAACTCTTGATTATCCCGGCAGAGAGGGAACAAATAACATTGTCGCAAGTTTCTCAAGACTTCCGCCGCTCAATCTTGAATCACGGTTGGATTATTTAATTAAGTATCCTCACGGCTGTGCTGAACAAACTACAAGCGGCTCATTCCCTCAACTTTATCTTGATAAGGTTCTTTTACTGGACGACAATAAAAAAGCCGAAATCAGAACAAACGTAAACGGCGGAATAGAGCGTGTTTTAGGTATGCAGTTAATGTCGGGGGGCTTTTCGTATTGGCCCGGCGAATCGGTTGTAAATGACTGGTGTTCTTCTTATATTGGGCATTTCCTTCTTGAAGCGAGGAAGGCAGGTTATGAAGTGCGTACAACCGCTATTAGGAACTGGATAAATTACCAAAAGAACGCCGCAGCACAATGGCAGGTAAGCGGCAATAAACATACCGAACAGGCGTACCGTCTTTACACTCTGGCTCTTGCAGGCGAAGCCGATCTTGGATCGATGAACCGCTTGCGAAGCCATAAATTGCCGTTTCAGGCAAGCTGGCGTCTTGCCGCAGCGTATTGGCTTGCCGGACAGCGTGATACAGCCCGAAACATGATAAAAGGTTTGGCTTTGCCGGAAAAAGATTACCGTGAGCTTTCTGAAACATTCGGCTCAACTCTCAGAGATAAGGCGATGATTCTTGAAACTTTAATTTTGTTAAATTCTCCTGAGGAGGTGGGAAGAACCAAAAAGCTCTTTGAAGAAATAACAGATACGCTTTCTCAGGACAAATGGCTTTCAACTCAGGAGACGGCATACGCCCTTATCGCCATAGCTCCGTATATGTCTAGCAATGCCGGAACAGGAGCGTTGTCGTTGGATTATTCCGTAGCCGGAAAAACTGGAAACATCTCTTTTACCGCTCCTGTCGCAGAACGCTCTTTTGAAAACGTAACCGGAGCTAACGCCGCTTTGTCGGCGACTAATCGTTCATCTTCTCCTGTTTATGTAAGATTCACGGCAAAAGGACTTCCCGTTGAGGGAAAAGAACCCGCCCTTTCCGAAGGTCTTTCGCTAACCGTTGAATATCGAGACTCCAACAGTAGAGTAATTGCTCCTGAAAACTTAAAACTAGGCGATGATATGGAAATCTCTGTTCGTGTACGCAATACATTTTCTCAGTCTGTGGAAGAAGCCGCTCTTATTATTCCTCTTTCCGCATCGTGGGAAATCGTCAACGCACGGCTTGGCGGCAGTGCCTCTTCATCGAATTTCCGTTATCAGGACATAAGGGACGACAGAGTGATGACATACTTTAATCTTAACAGAGGCGAAGAAAGAACGATAACCTTCAGGGTAAACAAAGCCTATGAAGGCTCTTTCTTTAGACCGGCAATACATGTTTACGCTATGTATGACGAGTCAATCAGAGCGTTAATTCCGGGCGTGCGATAACGCAAGCGGCAGTTTGTGAGAATATTAAAGTATGTAAATAAAAAGCGTCTGATTATCAGCGGGGGAATACTTATTCTCCTGCTTGCGTTTATTTTTTCTTTGCCAAGACCTCTTTTTGACGTTTCCTATTCGCCAGTTCTTTTTGATCGTGAAGGAAATTTATTGGGAGCACAAGTTGCCTCTGACGGTCAGTGGCGTTTTCCCGGCACAGAGAAGGTAAACGAAAAATTCGCACTTGCGTTAATCGAGACTGAAGACCGTAGATTCCGCAAACACTTTGGCGTTGACCCCTTGGCAATCGCTCGTGCGGCGTATCAGAACATTCGAGGTAAAAAAATTATTTCTGGCGGTTCTACAATTACTATGCAGACAATACGCCTTGCAAGAGGCGTGCGTAAAAGAACTTTTTTTGAAAAGTTTATAGAAACGTATCTGGCTGTCAGGCTTGAAGCCGGAAGATCAAAAAAGAAGATTCTTGCCCTCTATGCGGCTAATGCTCCCTTTGGAGCGAATGTTGTTGGTTTGGAAACAGCGGCATGGCGTTGGTTTGGCAGAAGTTCAAACGATCTTTCATGGGCGGAAGCGGCTGTTTTGGCGACGCTTCCAAACAGTCCTTCTCTTATTCATCCGGGGCGTAACCGAGAAACCCTAAAAGCAAAAAGAGATTCACTCTTAAATAAACTTTTTAAGAGAGGTTTCTTTGATGAGGAAACTCTTGTCCTTAGCGTTGCGGAGCCGCTCCCCGGTGAGCCGCTCCCTCTGCCACGTATCGCTCCTCATCTGCTTGACAGGCTTGTTTTGGAAGCGAAAAAAACTTCTTCGTTAAAAAAATCGGCAGCCTTTGTTACAACGATAGACAGAGGCATACAAATGAGGGTTACGGATATTTTGAACCGAGCCTCAGACCGTTTTGCGTTGAACGGAATTTTTAACGGAGCTTGCGTTGTGCTTAATACGCAAACAGGCGAGACAGCCGCCTATGTGGGCAACACAAATACTAGCCATGCCCCCGATGTTGATATTGCTTCTTCAAGGCGAAGTTCGGGAAGCTTGCTTAAACCTTTTCTTTATGCCGCCATGTTGGATTCGGGGGACATACTCCCATCGTCTTTGGTAAGCGATATTCCAACTCGGGTTGGAAGTTTCAGTCCCGAAAACATGAGCAGAAGTTATTTGGGCGTTGTTCCGGCTGACGAAGCTTTGGCGAGGTCTCTCAATGTTCCTGCGGCACGTTCTTTGCGTGTCTTTGGCGTTGAAAGGTTCGTTCAATTTCTTCGCTCATTGGGGCTTACAACACTTTTTCGCTCCGGCAATGAGTATGGGCTTCCGCTTATTCTAGGCGGTGCGGAAGTTACTCTTTTTGAAATAACAAAACTTTACGCCAAACTTGGACAGACAGCCGACGCTTATACTTCAAGTTCATCATTAATTTCTTGTGGAGCGGCATGGCTCACTCTGGAAGCGTTGGTGAACGCTGCGCGTCCCGGCGAGGAATCCATTTGGCGTGAATACGCAGGGGCAAGGCACATTGCGTGGAAAACCGGAACAAGTTACGGTTTCCGTGACGCTTGGGCTATCGGCGTAACTCCCGAATGGACGGTAGGAGTTTGGATAGGAAACGCTTCAGGAGAAGGACGACCCGAATTGCGAAGTGCCGTTACTTCCGCCCCCGTACTCTTTGAAATTTTTTCCGTTCTTAGTTCTCTTGGCGGAAACCGAAACACATGGTTTAGCAAACCTACGATAGAGTTACAGCAAGTGGAAGTTTGTACGTCATCAGGTTTTCCGGCTTCCGTTAATTGCCTCGACATAAAATATGTTGATATACCCAAAGACGCTCCTGCCTCCAAGCCATGCCGTTTTTGTCAAACAATAATTTTGGACGATACTCTTACTTATCGCATCGTTCTTAAACCCGGCGTTTCCACCACGGCGGTACAAAGAAAATGGTTTGTTCTTCCTCCTGCTGAAGAATGGTATTTCCGTCGTTGGAATCTTGATTATAAACCACTGCCGCCGTATATAAACTCCAAAGATTTATCAAACAGGGGAGATGGAGTGCTTGCCCTTTTTAATCCCGAACCCGACAGTCAAGTATATGTTCCCAGGGAATTGGACAACAGCGAGGGTAAAATAGTTTTCTCCGCCGCCCACCGAGATGAAACAGAAATAATTTATTGGCATCTTGATGATGAATTCATGGGCTATACTCAAACTTTTCACGAAATGGAAGCCCGTCCTAAACCCGGTCTACGTACATTAACCCTTGTCGATTCTGCCGGCAATACGATAGTAAGGCGTTTTACGGTTTTAGACAGCAAGTAGGGGAGCCGAAAGGGGTATAGATTACCTTATTCCAATCAACTAGAATGTACTAATGGATAAAAAATTTTCGATTACAATTTGGCGTTTGTTTTTGGTAATTTTCGCCGGTGTACTGATGGCTTTTAATATAAGAACTTTTGTTCATGCAGGCGGAATTATTCCCGGCGGCTTTACGGGGTTGTCCCTGCTTCTTCAGGAAATATGCCTGCGTTACGGAAATTTTCATCTGCCTTTCAGCGTGCCATTTTACATTCTTAACTCGATCCCCGCTGCGATATGTTTTAAATTTATTGGCAAGAAATTTACCCTCTTTTCTTTGCTCTCCATTGTTGTTACTGGCTTCCTTACCGATTGGATGCCTCCCATGTTCATCGAGCTTATCCAACTGCACGATACCTTGCTATCGGCAGTATTTGGCGGAGCTATAAACGGATTGTCCATCTCTCTATGTCTTTATGCCGGAGCCACATCAGGCGGCACGGATTTTATCGCTATTTTTATTTCCGAAAGATACCGCAAGGACGCATGGCATTACATTTTTATTGGGAATTGCGTTATTCTGGCGGTTGCGGGATTTCTCTTTGACATAGACAAAGCTTTATACTCCGTAATTTTCCAGTTTGTAACCACTACGGCGTTGGAAGCGCTTTATCGGAATTATCAGCAAAGGACGCTTCTTATTATTACCAACAAACCTGATTTAATTATTTCGGTTATCAATGAAAAAGCCCATCACGGCGCTACTTGTTTTGAAGGCTTTGGCAGTTACGAAAAGAAAAGCAGAACATTGCTTTATTCTGTGGTAACCGCCAGCCAGGTAAAGACCCTTATTTCCGCAATAAGACAAATTGACGATGAAGCGTTTATCAATGTGTTAAAGACCGATCAGCTTAACGGGCGATTTTATCAGAAGCCGTTTGATTAAAAAATTATACCGCTAATTTTCGTTTTTAATAAGATGTATAATTGTTTACAGAATTTCCCACCCAACCGAAGTAACATGTTTCTCCTCACGGATTTTTTCGATCAGAGTTTCTGCGGTTTCTTCCCTGTGTTTGCCGTAAACGTGCATTTTTGCTACAATTTTAACCTTGTCGTCGCCAACATTTTTGCACTCCAAATCAGAAAGAACTAATTTTAACGAGGAAACATAGTCCGTAATTATGGAACGGATAACCTTTTTTTTACCTTCCGCACAGACAGTCGTTATCTGATAACATTTACCGGTTTCATCAAACAAGGGACTGATTTTGTTAGAAATAGGTCTGAGAATAACATTAGCGGCTATCAGCAGTACAGTTGCCACTAATGCGTACAGGATAAATCCTGAGCTTGCTAAAACGCCTATAGCCGCCGTACACCATATTGTAGCCGCCGTATTTAAGCCGCGGACATTCACGCCGTCCTTAAAGATAATACCGCTACACAAGAAACCCAGTCCTGTTACGATTTGCCCCGCTATTCTTGTCCTGTCGGGCGTGTCCATGATAAACGAAAATATGACAAATATACACGAACCTAAACTGACAAGCACATTAGTACGGATACCGGCGGGATGTCCTGTCAGTTGTCTTTCAAACCCAATTAAAAAACCAAATAACGCCGATGCCCCGATCCTGATAACAAAATCCAATAATGTCATATAAACCTGCCTTTCAAATAAGTTTTATCAAATTGTACCCATAAATAAATTATAGAATAAAATGTGTTAATTTTCCAATGATCTTAAAAAAATAGTACACGCAACAAGGCAAATTGACGATGAAGCGTTTATCAATGTTCTAAAGACCGATCAGCTTAACGGGCGATTTTATCAGAAGCCGTTTGATTAAGAAAGTTGGCGATTTATTTTCTAATTAAACTCAAAATTATAATTTAGTTCCCTTTTTTCCACTTTGTGTAATTTATGATTTGAAATAAATAATTCCTTTCCTATTTCCGCTTTATCTTGTTTATAATTATTCATTCCATACTGTAATTCCCATTCATAAATATATGCAAAATCAAATAGTTCTTTTATTTTATCGGTATTATCCAATGTGATTATCCAGTTATGCTTGCAGTTTTTCATATCGTATGCAAATTTTTCATGATCAAATGAAGTATGTAAATAACCATTTTTACCATAAAGACGCGAATTAACCTGTGTATAATACGGCGGATCTAAAAAAATAAAAACGTTTTTTCCGTCCGCAAAAATTATTTCTTCATAACTTTTATTGCATATTGTCACTTCTTGCAGCATTTTTTCAAGCGGTTTTATCCGCTCTATAGAAGAATATGTAAAACGCTCATGAAATGATTTCTCGGAATAGCCACCTGAATCTACCGTTCCTGAAAATGAAATTCTATTCAAAACAAAAAAACGGACAGCTCGTTCAAAATCCGAGTATTCTTCTTTTTCTTTGTAAGAATAAAATAAAGCCCGACCGTCATTTTCTGTATCTTTTATATGTTTAATTGCTTCATAGAGTTTTGCATTATCTTCTTTTGCGTATTTCCAAAAACAATATAAATCAAAATTTAAATCATTAATTACATATTTTGCGTTTCTAATTTGTTTTGCCGCTAAAAAAACAGAACCGCCGCCGACAAACGGCTCACGAAACTCTGAAAATTCTTTTGGCAATAAAGGAAGTATTGTTTTAACCGCTCTTGTTTTTCCGCCAGGATAACGCAAGGGCGTAAGGGCTTGTAATTTCATATAATTTTCCCATCCGGTAAAATTAATTTAAAATTATTTGTTTTTGCTTCAAATATTATTTTCTTTATCAGCTCATCTGCTAAATTAATATTTGTACTTTCTGATGTAAGTTTCAAAAATGGTATTGGATTTAATTCTTTATCATTTACTGTTACAGCTTTTAAATTTGAAAACAATATCATTTTTATAAAACCTTCTTTAATATCATCTAAAGAAGGGATTTCTCCATATTTAGTATGTTTAGCCTCTATAATATGAATTTCATTATTAATTATTTTCGCCTCATCACAAGTTAAATAATATGTTCCGCCTAAATAATTAGTGATATTTATTTGCGCTTTTATTCCATCTGTTACTTTTTCTTTTGGCTGAATAGTATGTGTTTCCCTAATTTGCGCTTCTTTTGCAGAATTTCTAGATGTATTCATAAATTCGTCTTTGCCTTGTAAAATTATTTTAATTCGATTATCCATTTCGGTAATGGAATGCATTTTTACATTTAATTCATTTTGAATCCTGCAATAAGAATGTTTTGCCATGTTTGCGGGAATTGTTATATTATTAATTTGTTCAATATTCCAATGTAACGCATCTGATTGATATGATAATAATTTATCTAATTCTGCAATGATAAATTCTGAATCAAATATCTGGTTTGTTATTTTATTTTTATAATTATCGTTTTTACCGGCTTTTGAATAAAATGCGACTATCACATAAACACCTAATAAACTCATTAAAGATATTGTATCCCATTGAATAAAGTCTCTATCACCGTCCGCCCCTTCATCTTTTACAAAAGGAATTATTGTCACCTTTTTCCCAAAATACCCTAATGTATTATAAACTCTAGCCCCGGGATATGACCGAGTACGTTTTGGGGAAACCCATTTACTAATCGCTATAGAATGTCCGTTAATATCCAGCAAAAATACAGTATTTTTATTTAAAACCGATTCAAATTCGGCGGCTTGGTATGTAATAAGATGATCGCAAAGCGATGGGGTATATTTTATGCCTGTAATTTTAGCATTTATAACCATATTCGCAATATACTATATCCTTATCAATTCGTCATTACTTTTCATTCCTTTCCCCCAAAACCGCTAACTTTTTGCAAAATTCGTAAAAAATTCATGGCAGAATGGGCAATTTCGTAGTATATTTAAAAGGTTGTATATGTTTTTAGTGTTTTAAGGAGACTTGGTGACTAAGCACGATTTCCCCAAAATCCACTTTTATGATCAGGATTTTGTCGATATTTACGATAAAACATGGGCGTGGATACAAGATTGCTGGATTAGCGGCGGCGAAAAGAGCAAAATAGAAGGAAAAATCTTCTCTTACCCCGATTCTCAGGTGGTAACTCAGACCGACGCTATCCTTTCCTCGTTTTTTCTGGTGTACTCCAATAGTATTTTCCAGGCTCATTCAACTTTAGACCTCTTTTATAGCCGTCAGGAGGAAAATGGGGCTATCCGCTCCGCCTATGACGTCAATTCGGGGGAGCCGGTAATCGAAAAAGACAACCCGGAAGGGCTTGGAATGCCCCTTTTTGCATGGGCGGAGTACAATATCTACCATAAATCAGGCAATAAAAAGCGTGTTAAGGACACTTTAACGGCTTTATGCAAATATTCAACATGGATCGATAATACTTTCAAAAAGCCCAACGGACTGTATAAAGTGCCACTTGGAGCCGGCGGAATGGCAAATGCGCCCCGTGGGGACGCTTATTACCCCATGGACTTCAACACCATGATGGCGATAAATATGCTCTATATTTCCGCCCTTGCGGATATTTTGAACGACAAAGAAACGAGCTTTCAATACAAGCGGCTTTATTTCTCCCTTAAAACAAGAATAAATACATTGATGTACAATGCTACTGACGGCTTTTACTACGACATTAACAAAAACGAAAAACAAGTCCCCATTAAAACGATTGCCGGGTATCTGCCGCTTTTGGCGGAAATTCCCAATGGGGAAAAAGCCGAGCGCATTATCGAAAAACTTTCCGACCCGAAATATTTCGGCACGGCTCACCCCTTTCCTTCCCTTGCGTTATCTGAAAAAGAATTTGACGAGACAGGGCGCGGCTTTAGAGGATCGGTTTTTCCTTATCTTACGTTTATGGTTATAAAAGGACTTGAACGCTATCAACGCTGGGACTTGGCTCGTGAGTGCGCGATTAGGCATGTATACTTCATGCTCGATTCAATGAGTCCAGACGGGAATCATCACAAGGGAAATTTGTGGGAAGCGTATTTACCCACAAAAGAAGGTCCCGCAAAATGGTCGGGTAAACCCACTTTCCCCCGTCCGCAGTATTTAACTTACGACGCTCTTTCAACTATCTGCCTTATCATCGAAAATATTGTCGGACTTTCAATATCGCTGCCTCGTAAAACAGTGGATTGGGTTATTCCAAGTTTGGAAATTATGGGCGTGGAAAATCTTTCGCTTAAAAATAATATGATTACGATTCTTTCCAACAAAAGCGGAAGAGGCTGGGAAATACACATGGAAAGCGAAAAACTTTATTACTTTACTATTAATATTCTTGGTGTAAAAGAAAAAACACTACCAATTCCCTCTGGTAAATGTTCAATCCTTATTGATAAACTGTAATATGAGCGATATAGAAATTTCAACTTATAAACCCTCTGACGGAACAACGCTAACCGCGATAATAGAAATAGGCTCTACGGGAATAAGATTGAATATCGCCGAGATTCATTCAAACGGAAGCTGGCAAGTGTTGGACAGGGCGATGCGTCCCGCCTCTCTTGGGCGCGATGTTTTTACTTCCCGATTACTTTCGCGCGAATCAATACTTGAGTGTCTTTCTGTTCTTCAAAATTACCGCGAGCTTTTGTCGGGGTGGGGCATTGCGGATAACAACATTCATGTTATCGCTACAAGCGCCCTTCGTGCGGCGCGTAACAGAGATATTTTTATTGACAGAATATATCAGGAAACAGGATTTAAACTTTCCATTGTAGAAGGTATCGAGGAAAACAGGCTGATGTATCTTGCGGTGCGTTTTGCGCTGAAGCAGGATCTTCCTCTTTTTTGGAAAGCCAATTCGATGATCATCGAGATTGGCGGCGGCTCTACGGAAATTATGCTCCTTCGGCGCGGACAGATGGTAGCGGCTCACAGTTTAAAAATGGGAACGATAATTATTGATCAACGCTCACGACAGGGATTTAATACAGGCGCTTTTTATGAACGTTATCTGAATGAGAATATAAAAAATACCCTTGGACATTTAAACATGGAAATGGATCTTGCCCATGTGCGGGTGTTAGTGGCTTCCAGCGGAGACGCGCGTATTGTCGCGGAAAAGGCGGGAAAAGAATTAAACGAAAATTGCCGCATTATTGATAGGGAAGATTTTATTAAGTTTCTAGAAAAAATCCGCAACTACAGCATAGAAGACTGCATGAAAGAATTTGGAATAACTTATGCCGAAGCCGAAGGTTTTGTTTTGGGTCTTTTGGTACTCAAACTTTTTCTTGAACAAACCGGAGCCGCAAGCATCGCAGTTCCGCTTGTTACGATTCGAGACGGCTATCTTGTCGATTTAGTTTCAGGCGTTGATTCCTCTTTGCAGGACGAATTTTTTTCGCAAATTATCGCTTCCGCCCTTAACCTTGGGCGCAAATACCATTTTGACGAGGCACATTGCAAACTTGTCGCTAACCATTGCATGACAATTTTTGACGCTCTTGTGAAAGAACACGGTATGAACAGGCGGCATAGGATAATGCTGGAAACCGCCGCTACTCTGCACGATGTCGGTACTTACATCAAAGAGTCGGGACATCAAAAACACGGTCAGTACATTGTCGCTAACTCGGAAATTTTTGGGCTTCATCAAGACGAGCTTGAAATAATTGCCAACGTAATTAATTGCCATCGCGGTGAACCTCCAACACATTCAGATCTTGAGTTTATGACACTCCAGCGAGAGGAGCGCGTTCTTGTTCTTAAAATGGCTTCCATTTTAAGAGTTGCGGACGCTTTGGATCGCGGTCATACTCAACAAGTTAAAAAAATTACAGTGGAGCGTCGCTCGGAAACAGTAGTCGTCCATGTCGATAAGGTTTATGATCTTTCCCTTGAATTAATGGGTATTGAAGAAAAGGGCGGAATGTTTCAAGATGTATTTGGATACAAAGTCATTTTAAGTTAAAGAGGTTCCTCGAAGAATCGGACTAAAGTCCGTCGCTAATTCATTACAACGTAAAGAGTTATTGTAAAGCGATTTTCTTCATAGGTTATGAAAACATCTAAAAACTGAAGTTTTTAGATGTTTTCAGGGTTAATAATGAAATTTAAAGAAAGAGCTTTCCGCCCTTCCGCCGTCATTTTTGACATGGACGGTCTTATGTTTGACACGGAAAATCTGACAATTCCTTTTTGGGGAATTGCCGGTAAACCTTTTGGATACGAAATAACTTATGACATTGTTCTTCGCATGGTGGGGATAAGCGCCGAAAAAGCCCGATTGGTTATGAAAGAAGAATTCGGCGACAATTTTCCTTATGACGCTATTCGCGATAAATTCAGAGAGATTGTAAAAAAAGAAGTTGAAAAAAACGGAGTTCCATTAAAACCCGGTCTTATGTTTTTGCTGGATCGTCTTTCCGCCGCAAAGATACCGCTAGGCGTCGCCACTTCTTCCCGAAGCGCCACTGCAATTAATATGTTAAGCAAAGCCGGTATAATTGACCGTTTTGCTACTCTTACCTGCGGCGAAGAAGTAACAAACGGAAAACCCGCCCCCGATATTTTCCTCCTTGCGGCGCAAAAACTGAACACGCCGCCCTCCGCCTGCGTAGGCTTTGAAGATTCACCTCCGGGGCTTCAAGGACTACACGCCGCAGGGATAAGATCAATTTTTATTAAAGACCTTCTTGAGCCGTCAAAAGAAATACTTGCCACTGTTTGGCATCGGTGTAAGAATTTGAAGCAAGCGGCGAAGTACTTGAAGGTTTGAAGGGGTTATTTATTTATTGTCTGGTATAGTAAAACCCCTCTACTTACTTGCGTCAATTACCGCCTTGTAATTCTTCAACAATGTTGCGTCATCACACATGATAAAATCTCTATTCGCTTTTATTCGTGAAGGCATCTTTGCGATAAAAATTGCCGCTACTTTTTGTTTGCGTTCGCTGTGGTTGCCGTCACGCAGGAACAGGTAGCTGATGATTAAATCGGTCGCCATTTCTACGAGTCTTCGTGAGTGGTATGTTAAAAAATGTTCGTTGTCTTTGTATGACTTTGCGTACTCCAACGTCTCGTCAAAAACTTTGCGTGCCTCACGAACTTTTGCAAGAAGGTCAGCCCCGTGATTATAATTTGCTTTGTCGTACTCATCCAGAATCGACTGAGCCACTCCCGATGTTACGGGACCAATGGCGGCTACAACCTGTAATTGAGTTGTGCCTTCGTAAATGTTGGTGATTCTTGCGTCTCGGTAGTGGCGTTCAATGTTAAACTCTTTCATGTAACCTGTTCCGCCGTGTATCTGAATTGCGTCGTTGGAAACTTTGTTCGCCATCTCCGTCGTGTAGGCTTTTACCACAGGCGTAAACAAGCCTGCGAGTTTTGCGTATTTCTTTTTCTCCTCGATAATCTCGCCCTTTTCATCGGGGTGACTGTCGGAGTATTCTTCCAGTACTTCTTTCAAATCGACAAAACGGGCTGTTTCGTATAACAGAGTGCGTCCCGCTTCTACGGCAACTTTCATCTCGGTAAGCATTTCAAAAACAGGGGGCAGATCACGAACAGGTGCGCCAAACTGAATACGTTTAGCGGCGTAAAGATCAGCCTCTCGATATGCGGCTTCGGCAATGCCCACGCCCTGAGCGGCTACGCCAAGACGTGCGTTATTCATCAGCCACAAAGTGTATTTGGTAAGACCACGCTGACGCTCGCCGATTAATTCCGCAGGTGCGTTGTTAAATTGAAGCTCGCAAGTGGGAGAGCCGTGTATGCCAAGTTTATGCTCCAATCTGCGGATAATCATTTTGTCGTCACGTTTGTACAGGAAGAACGAAAGTCCTCTTGCTCCCTTTCCTTTTTCCTCGCTTCGGGCAAGAACAAGAGCGATAGTAGCGCACCCATTAGTGATAAAGCGTTTAACACCGTTCAAGTGCCATTTTCCGTCCGCATCTTGAGTCGCTTTTAAGTTTACCGACTGCAAATCGCTACCTGCGTCGGGTTCCGTCAAAACCATCGAAGAATCCCATTCGCCGGAACATAGTTTTGGCAGAAAAGCCTGCTTCTGTTCTTCCGACGCAAATTTATTTATCGTTCCGGCATTGTCCTGCTGTAAACCGAAGTTAAGAAAAGAGCCGTCCGCCCGGGATAAAATGTCCGCTCCGATTGTAAGAATCGTATTGGGCATATTCAGTCCGCCGTATCTGCGTGGAATGACAAAGCCCATCATGTCGGCTTTTGCCAACATATCCAACGCTTTTTTTGTAGCGGGATTAAGCGTAACTTGATTATTTGCCAAAGTAGGACCATTTTCATCGACAGCGGGGGCGTTAGGAGCCATGTGTTCCCCTGCGATTTCCCCGATGATGGACAAAATTCTGCGGTATGAATCTTTTGCGTCTTCAATATCCGTGGGAGCGTGGGCAAATTGTTTTGCCTGCTCAAAGTTGTCCTCTTTTAATTTAATAATACGATCAAGATCAATATGATCCAAATGAAATAAAATATCTTCGTTATCTGTTAAAAAATTTTCCATTGATTGCTCCTTAAACCCTTGCCTTGTAAGCCTTGATCATTTTTGGGATAACTTCGTTTAGGTCTCCCACAATGCCGTAATGCGCTACGCCGAAAATAGGCGCTTCGGGATCGTTGTTAATGGCGATAATTCTGGCTGATCCGTCCATGCCGGCTCGATGTTGAATTGCCCCGGAAATGCCGCAGGCGATGTAAAGTTTTGGACGCACTGTAGTCCCAGTCTGCCCAACCTGATGTTCTTTGCCGATAAAACCCTGATCCACCGCCGCACGGGAAGCTCCAACTTCCGCACCAAGCGTTTGGGCAAGTTCTCGGATAAGTGCGAAGTTTTCTTTGCTTCCCACGCCCATACCGCCTGCAACAATAATCTGTGCCCCTTTTAAGTTGACGGATTTTTCTTCCATTACACGCTCGATAATTTCCGTAAGAAAATCATTCGCTCCAAGCGAAGTTTTAATTTTTACAGTTTCGGCTTTTCGTGAATTGTTGGGCTGTGCCATTCGCATAACGCCTTCACGGACAGTCGCCATCTGCGGTTTTTTCTCTGGGCTTACAATCGTTGCGATAATGTTGCCGCCGAAAGCGGGACGTATCTGATACAGAATATCTTTGTACTCGGTGTCTTTTTGCGTGTGGTCTCCAATTTGCAAATCCGTACAATCCGCCGTTAGCCCAACTTTTAAGTGCGATGCTACACGAGGAGCAAGATCACGCCCTTCGGTTGTCGCACCAAACAAAACAATTTGCGGCTTGTATTCCTCGACAACTTGATTCATCAATTTGCTGTAAGGTATCGGCGTATAATATTTAAGATGAGAATCTTCCGCTATGTAAACACGATCCGCTCCAAGCGATGCAAGGCGTGAAACTTCTCCGCTTACCTTCTCGCCGAAAAGAGCGGCACTAACCTCGACCTTTAATTTATCCGCAAGCTCACGGGCTTTCGAGACAAGCTCCAAACTTACCTCCGCCGCTTTTCCTTCATGTTGTTGTATGTAAACCATTACACTGTTATCGCTCATATTTTCCCCTTATCCAAATGTATGATCCGCAATAAGACCGTGAATCAACTCGCTGACTCCGGTCTCGGTCGGTTCGATATACCTTATATCTGCGGCGGTAAGCACAACAGAATCGATTTTCTTCACCTTGGTAGGCGAACCTGAAAGCCCGCAATGAACAGGATCGGCGTTGATTGCGGCGATGTCCCATAACGCCATCGGGTTCGCGCTTTGAGTCCCTTCCGCAAAAGGATCATTCGGAGAGCCTGCGGTTCCGGCGACAGGAGCCGCCTTTTTGAAAGCGCAAGTTTTGACGGCGGAAGCGGGTCTGGGCGATTCTCCTTCCTCGGTAAAAGTAAGAAGGACTGGCATTTTTGCCTTAACTTTTTCCCAGCCACCCTCGATTGAACGGACAGCGGTAATTTCTTTTTTTGACGCATCGATTTTATCGATTTTTGAAACGCACGTTATCTGATTTATTCCAAGTTTCTCCGCAGTCTGCGGACCAACTTGAGCGGTATCGCCGTCGATTGCCTGCCTTCCGCACAGCACAAGGTCGTAACCGCCGACTTTTTCTATCGCACATTTAAGAGCGTAAGAAGTGGCAAGGGTATCAGCTCCGGCAAAACCTCTGTCCGAAACAAGGGCGGTAAAATCCGCTCCCCTGTAAAGACATTCTTTCAGCACTGCCGCCGCCGCCGGAGGACCCATAGTTATCACAGTTACAGTTGTACCCGGGTTTTTATCTTTAATTTGAAGCGCCGCTTCCAACGCATAAAGGTCGTCGGGGTTAAAAACAGCCGGAAGAGCGGAACGATTAACAGTTCCCTCAGGCGTCATAGCGTCCCCCGTAATATTTTTGGTGTCTGGCACCTGTTTTACCAAAACAATAATCTTCACTTTTGGCTCCTTGCGATATTACGCCTTATCTTCTTTTGCCAGAAATCCGAATATGACGACAAAAGTTTTTCTTGGGACGAAAAATGCCTCTTTTTCCAATCGTTCCCATGCCAAAAATCTCCGTCAATAAAAATTACGATTTTGTATTTTTTGATTGCGATGTCGGGAGCTCCAAAAAGCCCCCTGACGTTTTTTCTGTACCTGATACCCCATTTCCATAAAGCTTTGCGAAAAAATATTTCCGGCTTTGTTTCGGTACTGCGTATGTGCGACATGCACTTATGGCGTTGTTCCGGGGTTAATTTATCCATTTGGTTTATTATAATTAATTTATTGGACGTGTCATTACTTACAATTACCGCTGGCATTGTTTTATGAATTTTTGTTCACAGTAGGGTCAAATGCCCTCAATATTACGTGTTTTATTGCAGTTTTTTGCCATGACAATGTATTGATAACTGTCTAAAATTCGCTATAATAATCCCGAC
>NZ_BDHD01000012.1:0-30464 GCF_054786075.1 Treponema sp. R6D11
AATATTGATTTGGTAATAAGTCAAAATAAGGCGTTTATAAGTTTGTCTGTCTCTGGATAATTTTAATCTTTTAAATGACATATAGGGAATATTTGATACCATTAGGAATGAAAGAGCAATTATAACAATCGGCATAGCCTTAAAAAATTTCGGCATGAGGGTCATAAGAACAGGAATTGTTTTAAAGTTAAGAGGAAAATCTCCGGGACCTAAAAGCTCATAGCTTAATACAAAAGAAATTATAACGCCCGCCGACGCCGGAGTAGGAAGTCCGACAAAATGTTTCTGTATTTCCCCGCTCTGCGCAAGCACATTAAAGCGCGCAAGACGAAGGGCGCAACAAAGCACATAAAGAATGGCAATGGCAATGCCTATCTTTCCCATTGTTTTTAACACTAGCTGATACATCATTATACCGGGAGCCATTCCAAACGAAACAAGATCGCTTAGTGAGTCTAACTCCATGCCAAAATCACTTGTTGTATTTGTCATTCGCGCGATTCTTCCGTCAAGGATATCGCAAGCCAAAGCTCCAAGTAAAAGCCATGCGGCTGGAATAAAATGCCCGTCGATAGAAGAAAAAATCGACAGAATGCCGAAAGCCATATTTCCGCATGTAAAAAGCGAAGGTATGATAAATATCCCGTCTTTTAATGTTACCCTTTTCATTTTATTTCCTCCCCATTACTGTAATACCCGCTTTTGTTTTATCTCCGGGTTTTACGTCTATCACCGCCGTTTTTGGCAGGTGCAGATCAACCTGAGAACTGAATTTAATCATTCCTATTTTATCTCCCGCTTTAAGAGTGTCTCCGCTCTTTACCCACGACACGCATCGCCTTGCCACTAATCCCGCAATTTGGCGCACCACATAAACGGCATTTTCGTTCTTAATAGTAATAATATTCTGCTCATTTTCAGATTGCGCCAACGGATTCCATGCGGCGTAAAATTTTCCGTCCTTGTGCGTTACATCAACAACAGTTCCGCTAACAGGCGAGCGTTGTAAGTGGACGCTAAAAATAGAAAGGAACACTCTGATAACTTTTTGCTCTCCTTCTTCCGTCAATTCCATAACTGTTCCGTTACATGGAGAGAGTATCAACCCTTCTCCCTGCGTGACTTTTATTTTTGGGTCTCTGAAAAAATACACACAGAATAGCGCAAAGACGATCAATACGCACCCAAGAGAAAAACAACCAACAGTTACGGGCATAAACGCCGCCATTTTGGAAACAACCAAAAGCGCCGCGCCTGTTAAAAAAGTCGGAAAAATAAAAGGATAACCTTCTTTAAGAATTGCCATCTTTCCCTGCCTCCGTATCCGCCGTAGGATGTTCACGGCGATACTTTTTTTCGATTGTTTTTAATACAATAAATTCACCGACAAATATCAAACCCATAAGACAATAAGTTATACAGCCATTATAGATAACCCAAATATGTTCCAAATAAAAAACAACCGTAAATACCGCAATTACAGCGTCAACAAAAAAAAACACGCACCATACAACGCTTGCCTTAAAACAAAAATCGTCAAAAATTTGTTTTGGAATTTTTGTTTTTATTGATTTATCAAAAATATCGATAAAATAGTACGCAAGCGGCGGTGGGAACAAAAATGAAGTAATCATTATTGTCAAATACGCAATAGCCGCCAGAGCGGGATACAGTCTTATAAAAATAGGCGAATCGTCAAGACACAGACTAATCACCCCGATAGTACAAAGAATCAACGGACTGACAAAAAGCGCCACAGTGTGTTTGCCCTTGTAATGGCGGCTGTTTATGATGCTGTAAATAATAGCAAATATAATAATGCCGATTGAAAGGTATCGAATCGGCAACTTAAAAACGACAAGAGCGCAAAAGACTAAAATAGGATACATGACCGCTATTAAACCAAAAAGGTATTTTGCGCCATGTTTAAATTCAAACATTTTCATAATATATCTAACAGGGTATTATAGTAAAAAAAAATAAGCCTTGCAATATCAACACAACCGCCTTTATTGACATAAAACAATTCTATGCATAATATGTACAAATGGCAGAAAAGATCAGCCATATTATAGGCGCAATATTACAAACTGGTTTTTTAAAACCGTTTTATGCCTTTAAGCGGCGTTTCCCTCTCCTTTCTTACATTGTGAACAGGCTTATAACCATGACAGTAATGCTGTTTTTGTTAGGACTTGCCGTCTTTGGTTTGATGGCTCTCGCCCCTGGCGACATTGTAGACCAGATAATGATGCAACAACTGTTTAATGAAAATCAGGGGGGGAAGGCGGGACAAAACTGGCAGGCGATGACCGATGACCAGCTTCAGGCGCGGAGAGCGGAACTTGGTTTAGACAAGCCGTTTTATGTTCAATATTTCAGATGGCTTAACAGGGTTGTTGTTCATCATGATCTTGGGGTTAGCCTTATTTCACGCGCGCCTGTTTCTTTTTTGATTTCTTCGCGCATATTAAATTCGCTTCTCCTAAATATTATTTCGCTTGTATTGATTACCGTTTTTTCTTTTGCGTTAGGTGTTTATTTTTCGACTAAGGCGGGAACAAAAACCGATACTGCTGTAACATTCTTCGCTCTTGTGCTTCATGCCTTCCCAGGGCTTTTGCTTCTTATCCTGCTACAGCTTTTTGCTTCAGTAACAGGACTTTTTCCCGTTACGGCGTATCCGCCCTTTCCGTTTTCGACAGCGCCTGTAAAATTTGTTTTTTCTTACGCTCATCACATCTTTCTTCCATTATTGTCGGCGTTCTTGGGCGGAATTGGCGGTTCTCTGCGAATGATACGCGCGACAATGCTTGATCAGCTTGGACAGCCATACATTACAAGTTTGCGTTCACGAGGGATAGCGGAATGGCGTGTCTATTTTGCTCACGCTTTTCGCAACACGTTAAACCCTTACATAACGGGAAGCGCAAATCTTCTTGCAAGTTTGTTTTCAGGCTCGCTTATACTGGAAATAATTTTTGCCTATCCGGGCATTGGCAGACTTATGTACGAGGCGGTTATTCAGCAGGATATAAACCTTGTTCTGGCTAATATAATGTTTATTTCATTCCTTGTACTTGTCGGCATGGCGTTAGCTGACATAATACTGGCTCTTGTAGACCCTCGCATAAGGTATGGGAAAGAGTAACTATGAAAAAATTTATCAATTATGTTAAAACCCGTCCCACCGCCCTTGTTTCGCTCCTCTGCCTCGCAATTCTCTACCTTATGATGATTTTCGCCGAATTTTTCGCTCCCTATTCGCCTAACACTTCTTTTTCGGACAAAAGCTATCATCCGCCTAACGTCCGTTTTTATCGAATGAAACCCCAGGCGCAGGAGTGGCGAATAATAAATTCCGTAACGTGGAAATACGCCCGTGTAAAAGATATGTATTCGGAGCTTAAATTATTCGGCAAGGGCGAGCCGTATCTTTTGTGGGGATTCATTCCGGCACAGAGGCATTTTATTACAACAGCGCCGTCAGCGTATCCTATTTTTCTTATGGGGTCTGATAACTTAGGCAGAGATATTTTTTCACGCATTGTTTACGGCTCCCGTGTCTCGCTGACAATCGGTTTTGCGGCGACGCTAATATCCCTTGCACTTGCCGGACTTGCCGGCGGAGTCGCAGGATTCTTTGGCGGTTTCGCAGACTGGTCAATTATGAGAACGTCAGAATTTTTAATGCTTATTCCTACCCTGTACCTGATACTGTTTTTACGCTCGCTAATGGCGTCTAACATGGATCCCGGGCAATCCTACATGATGATTACGATAATTCTTTCGCTTGTAGGCTGGCCCGGCTCGGCTAGAACTATTCGCGGAATGGTTCACGCAATCAAACGTGAGGAATTTGTCCTTAACGCTAAATTGGAAATGATTCCCTCCGTAGTTATTATTTTTAGGCACATCATTCCGCAGATAGCGAGTCTTTTAATTGTAAGCGTAGCGTTAAGCGTCCCCGGTTTTATTATGACGGAGACTGTTCTTTCCTATCTTGGACTTGGTATTACAGACCCGGCAGTAAGTTGGGGGTCGCTAATAAAGCGTGATCTTTCAACGCTTTCAAATTTAAGGGCGTTTCCATGGCTATTAACACCTGTATGGTTTTTGTTAGGTGTAACGCTTGCCTTTAATTTTATCGGAGACGCTCTGCGTGACTTTTTTGATCCGTATCATATTGTATTTTCGGGTAAAAAGAAAAAAGAACAAAAAAGCGAGCATAAAAAAGACGGCGAAAATAATTTACTATTGGCGGTTAAAGAGCTATTTGTCGATTTTTCCGTACTGCGTGGTAAAGAACACATAACTGTTCAAGCGGTGAGAGGGCTTTCGTTTTCCTTGCAAAAGGGCGAAACATTGGGAATTGTAGGAGAAAGCGGCTCAGGCAAGAGCGTAAGCACTTTGGCGATTCCCGGGTTATTGGCGAATAATACAACAGTGCGAGGTTCAATTTTGTATGAAGGAAAAGAAATGACCTGTCTTGAAACCGAAGCGTTACGTGAATATCGAGGCAAAAAAATCGGCATGATATTTCAGGAGCCGGGTCGCTCTTATGATCCGCTTCAAAATATGGGCAATGTGTTTTTTGAAACATTCAGAAACAGCGACAGCACGATTACCAAAGAAGAATCGGCAAAAAAAGCAGTAGCCCTTCTTGAAGAAACCGGGCTTGATAACGGAATGGAGCGGCTTTCCAACTTTCCGCATCAGTTTTCGGGCGGACAATTACAGCGTATCGGTATCGCCCTTGCTCTGGCACAAGGCTGTGAATTGCTAATCGCCGATGAGCCTACTACCGCTCTTGATCTTACGATTCAAAAACAGATAGTGGAGCTATTAAAAAATTTGCGAAGAAAAAGAAATATATCGATTATATTTATCAGCCACGACATTGATCTGGTAGCGGAAATTTCAGACCGCATCATGGTAATGTACGGCGGTCTTGCGATGGAATCTGGAACGGCGGCGGAAATTACAAACGCTCCCCGACACCCATACACAAAAGCGTTGCTTGCCGCCTCTCCCCGTTTTGGAAGCCACTATTCAAAAGAGCGTCTACTCACCATTCCCGGTAAAGTTACAGACCCCTCCAGCCCCGAAAGCGGCTGCCCCTTCGCCCCTCGTTGCACGGAAGCAACAGCGGATTGTTCACAGGCAATTCCGCCTCTACAGACAAAAGACGGTCATGAAATACGCTGTTGCAGGAATTGAAAAAATACATGAAACAGGCTATCATTCCCATACCATGAAACTAAACAACGAATCATTAAAAGACCGTGCTTTTTGGGAAAAGGCTGTGATTACCCTACCCCGTTTTGACAGACAAGTGATGATTACCGCTACAAAGACGCAACCTAAGTGGGTGCATTTTGGAGCGGGAAATATTTTCCGCGCTTTTCCGGCAGCTATGATGCAACAATTGCTTGAAGACGGAATCGAAAAAACAGGCATTATTGTCGCCGAGGGCTATGACGGCGAAATTATCGATAAAAGTTTTACCGCTTTTGATAACCTGACTATCCTTGTAACGTTAAAATCCGACGGCACTACGGAAAAACAAATTATCGCCTCTGTCGCCCAATCGCTCAGAATGGACAGGGAACTTTCCGCACTAAAAGAAATTTTCGCCGCTACTTCCCTGCAAATGGCAAGTTTTACCATTACGGAGAAGGGCTACAGCTTAAAAGGCAGAGACGGAAATATCCTGCCCGATATTGCAGATGACCTTAAAAAAGGACCGTCCAACCCCAAAAGTTATTTGGGACGCATCGCCTGCCTTTTACATGAACGCTACACTCACGGAGCATTACCGTTTGCGATGGTCAGCATGGATAATTGTTCACATAACGGGGACATACTCTTTGCGGCAATGGAATCTGTCGCCAAGGGCTGGGTAGAAAACAAAGCAGCGGACGAAGGCTTTTTAAATTATATTCGTGACAAGAAAAAAGTTTCTTTCCCGTGGTCTATGATCGATAAAATTACACCACGTCCCGACGACAGCGTGCGCAATATGCTCGTAAACTCAGGTCTTGAGGATATGCAGGGATTTGTTACGGAAAAGAACACTTATGTCGCTCCTTTTGTAAACGCCGAAGAAACCCAATACCTTGTAATAGAAGACGTTTTTCCAAACGGAAGACCGGCGTTGGAAAAAGCCGGCGTACTCTTTACGGAAAAGGAAACAGTAGACAGAGTTGAAAAAATGAAAGTCTGCACCTGCCTTAATCCCCTGCACACAAGCCTTGCTGTTTTTGGCTGCCTGCTCGGTTACACAAGAATCAGCGAAGAAATGAAAGACGCTTCTCTTGTCAAACTTATCGAAGGCGTTGGCTACCGCGAGGGGCTTCCTGTTGTAACAGACCCGGGCATTATTAAACCAAAAGATTTTATAGATCAAGTTATAAAAGTGCGGCTTCCCAATCCTTTCATGCCTGACGCCCCCCAACGGATAGCTATGGACTCATCGCTTAAAATACCTATCCGTTTCGGCGAAACCATAAAGGCTTACAAAAATACGGGCAAAAATTGCGCAGATCTCAAACTTATCCCGCTGGTTTTTGCCGCATGGCTTCGTTATCTTTTAGGCGTTGACGATCAGGGCAAACAGTTTGAGGTAAGCCCCGACCCAAATTATGAAACTCTCACTAATAATCTTGCGGGCATCAAACTTGGACTAAATGTCTCGTTTCACAGCAAATTAGAGCCAATTTTATCGAATTCAGCATATTTTGGGGTAAATTTGTACGATGTGGGGCTAGGAAGGCGGGTTGAGGAATTTTTTACACAAATGCTCGCCGGGACGGGGGCGGTGCGCAAAACACTTGATTCTAACGTAAATATAAGTTAAAATGTTAATATCTGGAGGTCACCAATGAAAAAACTCATTGTCGTATTATTTATTTTGGCGGTTATTTCACCTGTTTTTGCTCAGCAAAATGATGAAAAAAAAGAATCTTTTTACTATATTAACGTGCCTGTGGAAAAAATATATCCTTCAAACGAAGGGTATATTATTATGTACCGCAGTAGCACCACTTTAATATCTACAATAGGTATACCAAACGATTGGTTTTATGATTCGGCAGGAGCCGCTCAAATGGTAAAATTAGCTTTGGCGTCAGACTGGCCCACAATGACTGTTTTTTACAGTGAGGGTAAATTCAGCCATGTGAGGTTATACACTCATCCTGTAAAAAGTCACTCAACATGGGGAAATATCCCGCAAGGAACCGATGTAAGCCGTTTCTTTTCGGATAAAGACTCTTTTAAGCTTCAATTCTGATGGATTCCGATTTAGAAAATTCTAAAGTACCTGAAGAGCTTGTTAATTATATAAAAAACTGCTCTAAGTTTATAATTGCCGGTCATAAAGAGCCGGACGGAGACTGCGTAAGTAGCCAGCTTGCCTTACGCAGTATTCTATTACGCATGGGAAAAACAGCAATGGTCTGTTCCGCCGGTCCTTTTAAACGAGTAGAAATAAAAGAATATTCAGAGCAATTTACCGCTATCCTGCCGGAGATAAGCAGAAAAGATACAAAAGTAATTATCGTTGACTGTTCAGGAAAAGAAAGAACAGGCGATCTTAACGAAACTCTCAGCGAATTTCCCTGCGCGGTAATAGATCATCACGCCGCCGTAACTCACCCTCCGTCAACAAACGAAGCGCCGGTTTATGTCGATTCAAAAGCGCCGGCATGCGCGGTATTGATATACAAATTAATAGACGCCCTTGGAGTTGAATTAACTAAAGAAGAAGCATCATTACTTCTTTTTGGGATTTGCACAGACACAGGGTTTTTCAGGCATCTGACAGAAAATAACGCCCAAGTTTTTGAATTCACGGCAAAATTGATCTCGCGCGGAGCAAGTCCCAAAAAAACATTTTATAAAATGAACGGCGGTAAAAGTCTTAGTTCCAGAATATTATTGGGAAATATTTTATCAAGAACAGAGTCTTATTTTGACGGAAAACTTTTAATTAGTTATGAGACATTAAGCGAATCCGAAACTTTTGGCTTTGAAGGCAGAGATTCCGACAGTTTAAATCAAATGCTTTTATCGGTAGAAAATGCCGAAGCGGTTGTAATAATCCGCCAGGAGTTAGCCGACAGTTGCACTGTGAGTTTCAGGTCGTTAGATAAAATTGACGTTTCAAAAATTGCCGCTTCTTTTGGCGGAGGCGGACATAAAAACGCATCGGGACTTTCTATGAAAGGAGAGATTTCATTTGTAAAACAAAAAATGTTAGAAGCATTTAAAAATATTTTCACTAATTAAAACAAAAACTTTCAATGTGACAAACATCATAAATATTTAACTCATTTCGCATAATAATTCATTCGTTTTTAAGCCTTGTCGATATCTGGAATGAGGTGAATAATGCAAGAAGACACATTAAATAAAATTTATTCTGAGTATCTTTTAGGCAACATTAAACGCGATGAGTTTGAAAGTATAATTTATACTTATCTTGTCAATAATAAGAAAAAGACATGCATCAAACATTGGGAACAGAATAAATACGAAGATTTTATTTCCTATTTTTATCCTAACTTAAAAAAGCTCATTAATTCTTATGAAGATACAGGAGCGTCATTTGAAGCGTATTTATACAGATTTATTCTTATTTCAGCAAAAGAATATAATGTGCGTTTAACAACAAAAGCGGTTACCGAAAATTCAACATGGAACGCTCGTATTCCCGATATGTACGCATACGAAGAACCTCCTATTTATAAAATTAACAGTAAAAATGAAGAAATAACCAAAATGATTACGGGTGTAAAAGGCAAAAGAAACACAAGACGAATTTTAGCGCTTGTCTTAAAATGTTATTATTATATTTCAGATGATTTTGCCGATAAAATAGCAGCATTGATTGGCATTGACGCCAAAGAGTTAATAGAAAAATTAAATAAACTACGAAAAATCAGACAAAAAAAAGATGACCTTATCTATGATTTTAAAGAGAGAATCTACTGCCAATTTTACAGATGCATAGTTTACGAAAATAAACTTTCGATAATACGGGAAAATACTTTTGCATATGAGAAAATGTATCGCCGTCTTGACAGAGCCAAACAAAGACTTGAAAATATGCGCAAGCGAATAAAAAAAGTTCGCACAGACGCCACTCACAAACAAATTGCGGAAGTTATCGGCATAACAAAAGGCACTGTAGACGCAAGTCTTTACAGGCTTAAAGAAAAATGGGAAGGAATGGCAAAAAAAGCGGACTTAAACTAATTAATAGAAAAAGCAAAAACCGCTTCTTCGTGATAATCTTTTTCCGAGTCCGCAACACAGGAAGGGAAACCGCTCTGGTTCGGAGTATCGGGGTAATGCTGGGTTTCAAGGCAGAAGCCTGAATGTTTTGTATAAACAGAGCCTTGTTTGCCTTGAACCTTTTTAAGGTGGTTTCCAGTATAGAACTGAACCCCTGGTTGTGTTGTAAAAACTTTAACGCAACGACCTGATCCCGATTCATAAACTTCGGCGCATTGGCGCAGTTTACCAATTTCTCCGTCTACTGTAAAACAATGATCATACCCCTTAAAAGGTTTTAAGAATGAAGTATTGGAACAAATTTTTCGCCGTATTCTAAAATCAAAATCAGTTCCGTCTACTGGAATGAGTTTGCCTGTGGGAATGGCGTTTTTATCAACTTGCACATAAGTTGAGGAATAAAGAAGCGCCTCGTGGGAAAGTATATTACCCTTCCCTTCTCCGGCTAAATTAAAATAAGCGTGATTTGTAAGATTGACAGGCGTTGGTTTATCAGCCTTTGCGTAATAATCGCAAATTATTTCATTGGTGTCCGTAAGACCGTAAGTTACTACGGCTTTTAAGTTTCCTGGGAAACCGCAATCGCCGTCGGGACTTTCAAGTTCAAAGCGCACATAGACCGCTTTTTTTTCTTCGTAAGCTTCGGATTTCCAAAGAAGTTTGTCAAAGCCGCGCGGTCCCGAATGTAGGGAATTTTTTCCGTCATTCGCCAAAAGAGAGTATGATTTTCCGTTTAAAGAAAAAGCGGCGTTACCTATACGATTGGCAAAACGCCCAACCGTTACGCCTATAAACGGTTCATTGTTCAAGTAGCCGTTCAAATCCGAATAGCCAAGCAGAATATCGTCCTTAATGCCGTTGCTAGACGGAACAATCAAACTTGTCCACATTGCTCCAAAGTTTGTAAGCGACAATTTTAGCTCGCCTGCAGTGAGTGTCCAAAGTTTAACTTTTTTTCCGTTAGAAAGAACGCCGAAAGTCTTTTTCTCTATTTTCATAGACATATTATACACTTGTAGGCATTTTATGCACAAGGTATATAAAAGTGTAAATGTTAAGATTTCATGAAAAAATTAACTTATTTTGTTTTGTCTCTAAATCTCCTATATCTTCTAGGGATTTAATAAAATTAAGCGCTCTCCGCCACCAACTTAAAAAATTCCGCTTGTTGAGTTTTAAGCAGGGCTGGTACATTCAGTCCGTAGGGGCAATACTGTTTGCAATGACCGCAGTTGGTGCAGTTGTCAATTAGCCGCATGTTTTTTTGCCATTCTTCTGACAGCCAGTATTCTTTGACTGCTCTTTTTGCCAAAAATGTTATACGAGCCGCATTATTAATTGGGATGCCGGCAGGACACGGCAGACAGTAGCCGCAACAACGGCAGAAACTGCCGGAAAGTTCGGACTTGTCTTTTTCTATGGCGTTTAACAAATTACTGTCCAATTGGGGTGGGTTGTTTTCGTATGATAAAAACTCATTTAATTCCGTCTTTTTTTGTATTCCCCAAATGGGGATTACATTTTCATATTGCCGTAAAAACGCAAATGCGGCTTTTGCGTTGCTAATTAAACCTCCGCATAGGGCTTTCATGGCAAGGAAGCCGACATTATGCTCACGGCAGAGAGCAACAAGCGCCAATTCTTCGGCGGAAGACAAAAAAGAAAGAGGGTACTGCAAGGTTTCGTACAAATTGGATAACACCGCTTTTTTAGCGTTGTCTTTGCTGTGAGCTGTAATGCCGATGTGACGGATTTTACCTTGCTCCTTCGCTTTTAACGCACAGGCATACAGACCGTCTTCGCCTTCGGGAATAGGCACAAAGGACGGGTTATGAAGTTGAAAAACATCAATATAATCCGCGCGCAACATTCGCAGACTGTTCTCGATATGTTCCATTAATTTGTCGGGCGTTTGCGCGGCGGATTTTGTGCATACTGTTATTTTATTACGCACATTATGAAACGCAGTCCCTAATCTGTCTTCGCTAGTTGTGTAGCCGTTTGCTGTATCATACAAAGTAACGCCATTATCGTAGGCGTGCCGTAACAACGCTGTACTTTCATCATAAGAAATACGCTGAATTGGGATACAGCCGAATCCTGTGCGGCTTACAGTTAAATTAGTTTTACCAAAAATTGTTTTTTGCATAATGACTCCTAAAAACGCAAGCGTAATTTTGTACTGACAACAAAATAGTATTCATAGGGCATCTGTGCCAAAACTATTAAAGTTGCTCCCTGAAAAAGATCGTGGTTAAGTGTAAGAATCGGTATATATGACGTGTCATCGAATCCTATCATAACGGCGGCGCTCATATTGGTGTAATCGGTAAAACGCAGGGTAAGGCTTGTGTACAAATAGTGAGTATTGGTTAAGCCAAGTAAATTTGTTTTGGGATTAAAAGCGGTTGACGAATTTTCGCCGTTGTACAGATATTCGGCAAGGAATATCAATTTGCCGTCAAAAAAAGAATAGTCCGCCCCGCCGCTAAATGAAAGCCCGTCAAGTTTTGTTTCCGCTTCATAGTTGTAGGTGTAAAGAGTGTCAATGACTAGCCCTACTACTAAATCGGCTTTTACAGAAAGTCCAGCTCGATGTATACCATAATATGCGCTTATCTTTGGAGTTTCATAACAGTACAGCGTTTGGATACTCGCCTTGTTCCAGTGTTTGTCAAAGGACAATCCCACAAATGAGCCGGCGTATTGTGAAAACGGATCACGGGGCGCAGAATAAAAGACATTCAGTTTTGTTTCTTCCGTTGGATACCAGAAAAAAGAGGTTCCTAAAATGGCGCGCGGACGAGCGTCAGTCTTTAACGGATTTCTTGGATTGAGAAAATCCGAAGACCCCCACACTTGCCCATAACCAAAAGGAAGACGCATAAGTCCGCCGTCAAAATTTACAGATTCCCCTGACAATCTAAAGTAAAGACGCTCCAATTCTATTCCTGCGATGTAATTTTCTCCGTATACATAAGAGGTTGAATTGAATGGAGTGCCAATTCCAAGGGCTGCCATTTGCTCTGCGTTAGCCGCATAATTTCCCGTAGCGGCAATTAAGTTTACCGCGCCGTAGACTGCCGCCCTGTCCCTGATTTTAGACTGAAATCTTATGTTAGCGTATTCTTCCATTCCAAGCGAAAACCCCGGCGTATCCCCTGCCGTGGCTTGCAGAGACGAATCCAGTAGCCCAGAGACAGTGATTTGGGCGTGAAGGCTAAAACAATTTATTGTGAAAATGGCAGTTATAAATAGCAAAAAAATAAATTGCTTTCTCTTATTCATTACTTCTCCAAATTTCTCTGGCTGAACACGGAATCCGCAATTGGTTTATCCAGCACCACTTTTCTCATAACAAAGTTGGTCTTACTGTTTTTTCGCATAAGGTCACGCATTTCTCCTTCTACGGGGAAACGCCGTCCGTTAATTACTTCTACTCTTAACAAATTGTACTCTTTCAGCTTGACTCCCGAAAGAGCGAAAAGTTCATAGCGTAAAAGATCGCCGTTTTCTTTGTCTATCCATAATTTACGAGAAGAATAACTTTCGGTTTTGTTCTTTGCCTTTAGCTCCAAAACCCAAGAATCACGCCCGTTTACGGTTTCTGAGCCGGCAATAACAGGCTCATAGCGACTGGTTAATGTTTCGTTATTCAGCGTGTCTTCGTAGGACATATCGGAACCCATCATCGACTCTTTAAGCATGTGTCCCGATATTAACATTACTTCTTCAGTGTCTGGCGAATACACATAGAGCCTGCCGTCCCTTTTCAGATACTTTGTTCCCCTGTCTTCGGAGTTTGTAAACTCTATAAAACTGTGCGTGTTTCCCCTGCCCCACGCCTTAAATGTTTTCACATAACGGCGGTTGCCGTTTTCAATGACAATCTCACCTTCATATTCAATAGTAGCGTAGATTTCATTGTTGTCCACTCTCCGCAGTAACTCCGCCGCCGACGGCGATTGAGCGAAAGCGAAAGTTACTGTCATTAAAAACATTGATACAAAAAATAATTTTTTCATCTCTTACCTCCTTAAAGCCTCTACTGGTTCTACAAACGCACTTTTTAGCGACGGTATCAACGTAAAAATGGACGCTACTACTACGCCTAACAGCCATGCTCTTAATAACAAAATCGGACTGAATTGAAAGAAAATAGCGTTGCTCAGTGGGATTTCGCTGAATGTGTCTCCGTATAGGTCTCCTAAACGAAGCGGATAATGGGAACCTATGGCGGTTATTATTCCGCCTATGACAACTCCGGCAAGAGCGCCAAAAGCCGCCATGAAAAACGATTCAAAGAAAAAGACTTTTACAATTTCCATGCGGGTCATGCCAAGACAGCCCATCATGCCGATTTCTTTGATGCGTTCATGTATGATCATAACTATTGTATTGATTATAAGGAAACTTGCCACGATTAAAAACACCAAAAATATAACCGTGTATATGTTACTCGCAACTTTCATTATTGATACCCAGTAGTTGTCATTCCATTCTGTCACATAACTGTCGTCTCCTAAAATATTTTTAATTTTTGCGGCGATTACTCCGCTTGTTTTTTCATCGTCAACGAAAATTACAAGCGATTGCGTTCCTTCGTCTAAAACCAATAACCGCTGAAGCCTTTCTATATCCATTACAATGTAAGATTCATCAATTTTGATGTAATCAAAATTAAAAATGCCCGTAATTTTAGGAGATAGAAATTTTTCCGAATATTGAGCGGATATTGTCTTAAATGTGATTTTATCGCCGACTGATAAACCTGTTTTTTGAGCAAAAACATTACCAATGGCGCACTCGTTAGCTCCGGGGAACGGAAAACGTCCTTCTATCAAACCATCGCTGTGATTAGTCAAATTAAAAGTGTTAGCTGCCATTTCATTTTCAATATCAAGTCCCCAAAGAACTGCGTGTTTAACAACATTATCCTGCAATGTCGCCATTGTCGCTATTCTTGGAAAGACGGCTCTAACGCCTGGTATTTTATAAATGTCAGCGGCAATTTCTTTCCAACTTTTTCCGTCCTCTATGGGGTACTGCACTGGCATATATTCGCTTTCCGCCTCATATTGCGATGACACTACTCTGACATGACCAAGTTCATAAGTCTGCACAGTTTTGTTTATGCTGTCGGTCATTCCTTCTATCATAGAAGAATAAACCACGATAAAAAACACGGCTATTCCAACGGCAGAGAGACAAAAAAGCGTACGCCTCATGTTACGCCAAATATTGCGGTAAGCGATTTTTATCAACATCGCCGTTCCGCCTTTTTTGTAATTACTTGTCATTTTAACTCCCTTCTGAAAATCAAAAGTTTCAACTTTTGATTTTCTTCTTTATTATTAAGGAGAAAATTGCTTCGCAATTTTCTCCAAGCTCTTTCAAAAAACCAATCGGGTTTTTTGAAAGAGCACTTCCTTATTCAAAACGTAAACTTTCGGTAATTGGGCTTTTTAACGCCCTGCGAGTTGGGAAATATGCCACAAGCGACGACAACAATGTCGCCACGATGCCTGAACCGATAATTACCGGTATATTCCACATACTGCGGAAAATTGCTGTTGTGCGAAAACCTATTCCTCCGCTTAAAGTGTCCGCCATCGCGCTAAAATCGATTCCTGTTTTTACCATTGGATAATTAATGATACAGCCTAAAATTATCCCTAACACGGAACCGATTAATCCTAAAAATCCGGCTTCAAGCATATATGTCAAAATCATTTGGCTGTCGGTCATGCCCATCGCCCTCATCATGCCGATTTCTTTTGTGCGTTCCAATATTGCAAGTAAAATTGTGTTTGAAATGCCGAGGAACGAAAGAAGAAATAAAAGAAACGCCAATACTTGCGGCATACCTGTCTGAATTTTTTCGTAGCCTAAATAGTCCTGCATATATTCTTGCCATGTTCTTACTGCAAGATCATCGGGTAAAGACAGTCCCATGTTGGAAAGCCCCCTATTAAGGGCGGCGGTTATAGCGGCGGAACTTTCGCTCTTACCGGGAAGCTGTGAATCGGGAACTCCGCTTTTTCTGATAACAAGTTCCGTTACAGCGCCTTGCAACATCATGCCTGTTTCATCTTGCAAAACATCGAGTGGAATGTACGCCGTGTTGCCGTTTGGAAGAGGATCGGGGGAATTAATTACTCCGGCTACAACTACTTCAAAAACCTGATAAACATGATTCACGGCGTTTTCTTTGTCGTCATTGGTAACTTCGGGAGACGCTTTAATATCGATCATTGCGTTTATACGCACGTTATTTCTTCCTGTTACCGCAATCATCTCCCAATAACGGTCAAGGTCTTGTTTGGGAGCGTTTTTCTTTAACATCATACGCTCATTTCCTTTGATTGCTTTGGTATCAACGGGATCAAACATGTTAGTGGAAACTGGAGCCAATTCGTAAAGGGAACTGATAAAATCCGCATCCTGACTATTTTGCGCGGTAATGGAAATAAGCTCCTCAAGTTCTTTTCTGTAAGGGCGGGAAGGAATGCCTACTTTTAATTTTTCCGCTGCGACAGTTCCCAGAGCGATTTCAAAATTGCCGTTTTGCACAAAACGCCCAAAATCAACATAAGGCGTATAACGTAATACTTCACGCTCTGCGTCTGGTTCTACGCCGTAAAAAACAATCGGTGCGGAGCCTGATGTAGAGGACAGCGTACCTGAAAATGTATAACGTGGGGCGCTTACATAACCTTCACTTGAAAGAGCGTCTCTGTATATTTCCCAGCCGTAAAAATTTTCATAACTGGGCATTTCGTCTTTTTTTTCAAAGTACAATTTAGTTTGCAGTTTTGCCGCTCCAATTTCAAAGTTGACAATATTTCTGCGTGATTCAATTGTCATGCCGCCCAGCCAACTGTTCAAAAAAATGTAAACCGCTACGCTGACCATAATCGCAAGCGAAGTAAGCACGGTCTTTACTTTGTGCCGGGCAAGGTTGCGTAGCGCCAATTTTTTTAGTTCCCAAATACTGGATAATGTCATGCTACGTTCCCCTTTGCCTCGTCGCTTTCAATTTGTCCGTCACGGATACGCACAAGACGGCGGGCGTAATCCATAACCATTTGATCATGCGTGGAGAAAATAAAAGTTGTTCCTTCAGAACTGTTTAATTTCAACATAAGTTCAAGGATTTCCCGCCCGATAGTGGAATCAAGGTTTGCGGTCGGTTCGTCAGCTAAAATAATGGCGGGTTTTTTTACAAGGGCTCGCGCGACAGCGACCCTCTGCTGTTGACCGCCTGACATTTCTTTTGGGCGGCGTTTCGCCATTCCCTCAAGACCGACATCGCATAACACTTGGGCAGTGCGTTCTTTTATTTCTTTTGGATTTACGCCCATCAATGTAAGCGGAAAAGAAATATTTTCTTCTACTGAAAGAACGGGAATAAGGTTATACGCCTGAAAAATAAATCCTACGCTGTGCCGCCTAAGGAGGGCAAGTTGGTTTCGCGTCATATTAGCGGTATTGGAGCCGCCTACGATTATTTTTCCGCCTGTCAGTGTATCAAGGCAGCCAACTAAATGAAGAAACGTAGACTTTCCGCTCCCAGAAGGTCCTGCGATAGCGGTAAATTCTCCGCCTTGAAATTCAATGTTTATGCCCCGTAGAGCGTGTACTATTTGATCATTAAGACCGTAATCTTTTACTACGTTTTCCGCTTTTACAACTGTCATTTATTTGCCTCCTTGCTTACATTACATTATATTATCTAGTATGAAATATATATATTATCGTGGTTATCTTCGCCCTGCGGATTTTAGCCCTGTCTCTATGGCTTTTAGGGCGAAAATGGCAAATAATGTTAAAACAATAGCATTTATCTTAAAATCCGGCGTGAAATTTACAAAATAGTATATTAAACTTAATATAAATGGTGAATTTATGCCTATAATGCGGTCTTTAGAGCAAAAAACGAGAAAAATAATAATTCGATATATGCAAATAGTATTTGTAGCGCTTGCCTTTGCTCTAATGGTTTTTGCAAGCAACCTGTTTGTCAGCGATATTGAGCGTAATCACTTACGAAAATCCGTAAAAAACGCGATTTTATTCACAGAAGCCAATATTACCGCCGATTTAAAGGAGCCGGAGACCCTTCTTTCAGGCTTTGCTGAAACAATCAGAGGTATGATTGTACACGGAGATAACGCCCAAACAGTGCGTGAATATATACAGTATATAAATCAGTATATGCGCGCTAATAATGATGAAGATTATCTTTTGGGAGTTTTGGGTTTTTACGGCTTTTTTGACGTTTTTGGAAAAAGATATTTTACCGAATCCGTAGATTGGGTTCCCCCTGAAGACTATGTGCTGAATGACCGCCCTTGGTACAAGGCGGCTATCGACGCAAATGGCGAAATTGGAGTAACCGAACCATATAAAAATATGAGAACCGGAGACGCTTATATCCTTACTTTTGCCCGATGTTTATTCAACGATGACGGCACAAGGCTTGGCGTTATATGTCTGGACATTAATCTTGACAGAATCAGTCAACATGCCGTTAATACGCAATTTGCCGAAAATGGTTACGGATTCCTTTTAAGCGAAAACATGAAATTAATCGCCCACCCTGAATCTAACATGCTAGGTATGGCGCTTCACGATGTAAATAGCCGTATCGCAAATTATGAAGGTAAATTAATGCAGGAAGGTCATATCTACGAAGCCATTTCGACCGACTATCGCGGAATTGAATCCATTGTATTTATAGAAAGATTATTTAATGGATGGTACATGGGAATTGTAACGCCTAAAGACGAATATTATAAAAGCACAAAAATCATGGCGACAATACTTACGGTGATAGGCGCTATATTTGCAACAGCGCTTATAGTGATATTGCTTTTAATTTTTAAAGAAATAAACAAGGAAAGTGAGAAATCTAGAGCTATGGCGCATTGGTATAACTCTATTCTTAACGCTATACCGCTGCCCATAACGGTTACAGACATAGATACAAATTGGACATTTATAAACAAAGCTGTCGAAAAAATTCTGGGGATAACATTTGAAGAAGCCATTGGCAAACCATGCAATAGCATGGGAACCGAAATTTGCAATACAGACGCTTGCGGTATAAAGTGCGCAAAAAGAGGTATTACTCAAACTTATTTTTTGCATAAAGGTTTGTCGTATCAGGTTGATGTTGCAATACTAAAAGATGTAAACGAAAAAATAATGGGATACATCGAAATAGTACAGGACATTACAAATCTAAAACAGATAACAAAGAAACAAGCCGATGCGGAAGCCGCTAACGCCGCTAAATCCGCATTCCTTGCAAAAGTAAGCCACGAAATACGCACGCCAATGAACGCTATTTTGGGTATCACAGAAATTCTGTTGCAAGACGAAGCGCTTTCACATGATATGCAGGAAGCGTTAAGTAGAATTTACAATTCCGGTTATTTATTGCTAGGTATAATAAATGACATACTCGACTTGTCAAAAATAGAAGCGGGTAAACTTGAGCTAACGCCTATTAATTACGACGTACCAAGTTTAATAAACGACACTGTTCATCTGAATATCATGCGCTTTGACAGCAAGCCAATTGTATTTGATCTTCATTTAGACGAAAATATTCCGCTGACATTGTTCGGAGATGAACTGCGTATTAAACAAATTTTAAACAATTTGCTTTCCAACGCTTTTAAATATACAGACTCAGGCAAAGTTTCGCTGTCAATTTCCGTTGAACCGTCTGACAATCCGTCAATGCTTACACTTTTGTTCCGTGTAAGCGACACAGGACAGGGTATGACCAGTGAACAGTTAGACAAATTATTTGATGAATATACCCGTTTTAATTTGGAAGCCAACCGCTCAACAGAGGGAGCAGGGCTTGGCATGAATATTACAAAAAGGCTTGTCGATTTAATGAACGGCGAAATTTTAGTGGAAAGCGCGAAAGGCAAAGGCTCTTTGTTCACGGTGCGTCTGCCTCAAGGAATTGTTGATAGCGGAGTATTGGGCAAAGATATAGTTGATAATTTAATGCAGTTCCGCTTGGGCAGAATGTCCCAAATGAAAAAAGCACCGCAAATTGTACGCGAGTATATGCCTTACGGAAAAGTCCTTATAGTAGACGATGTGGAAACAAATCTGTATGTTGCAAAAGGGCTTATGGCTCCTTACGGATTGTCAATAGATACGGCGATGAGCGGGTTTGAAGCAATAGATAAAATAAAAAGCGGCTCTAATTATGACGTTATTTTTATGGATCACTTTATGCCAAAAATGGACGGAATTGAGGCGGCAAAAAATATACGCGAATTGGGATATACAAACTCCATTGTTGCGTTAACAGCTAACGCGCTTACGGGACAGACGGAAATTTTTATGGAAAACGGGTTTGACGGTTTTATATCCAAACCTATAGATATACACCAGTTAAATTCCATATTAAACAAATTGGTACGCGACAAGTATCCGATTGAAACTGTTGAAGCCGCCAGACAGAATAAAAACAATGTTAAAAAAAGCGCGAGTCAGCAACAGTCTGCAAACGCCGAGCTTATAAAAATATTTATAAGGGACGCGCAAAAAGCCGTTGACATACTGGAAACAATACACTCAAATAATTACCGCAGAGCCGATGATACTCAAATGTATATTATCAATATCCATGCGATGAAAAGCGCATTGGCTAACATTGGAGAGACAGAGCTTTCTGCCGCCGCCGCAAAATTGGAAGATGCGGGACGGAACCAGAATATTACCGAAATATCAAACGATACGCCCGGCTTTATATCAGCCCTGAGAGCGGTAATTCAGAAGGTCAACCCAAATAAAGACAGCGATGATAAAGCAGATGTAGTTATGAGCGAAGAAGAGCGAGCGGATCTTATTGAAAAGTTATCTACTATGCAAAGAGCAAGTATTGAATTTGATAAAAAAACCGTTAAAAACACACTGGCGCAAATTCAAGAAAAAACGTGGCCCTTTACAGTTAAAAAATTACTGGAAACAATATCAGAACATTTGCTCCACAGCGAATTTATCAAGATTGCTAATCTTATAGACAATTACAAAAATAGCTAACGCTTATTTCTTTTTTATCACTTCAAACCCGCAGTAGGGTACTAATACCTTTGGAAGGCGTACTGTTCCGTCCGCTTGTTGGAAGTTTTCTAAGACGGCTATTATTGCGCGGGAAATGGCTATTGCCGTGCCATTTAACATATGGACGTATTTATTTTTTCCGTCGTCGTCTTTAAAGCGGATGTTAAGTCTACGCGCCTGATAATCCGTACAATTTGATGTCGAGGTTACTTCGCCCCATTCGCCGCCGTTGCGCCCTGGCATCCATGCTTCTAAATCCCATTTGCGATAAGCGGGAGCGCCTAAGTCGCCTGTGCAGGTATCTACCACGCGGAAAGGTATGTTAAGACCCTTAAAAATTTCTTCTTCGATTAAGCGAAGCTCTTCATGGAAAAGCCCGGACTCTTCGGGCAAACAGTAAACAAACATTTCAAGTTTTGTAAATTGATGAACGCGATAGAGTCCTTTGGAAAATTGACCCGCAGCGCCCGCTTCACGGCGGAAACAGTGGGAAAGACCCGCCATTCGCAGGGGGAGTTTTTCTTTTGGAAGAATCATATTGGAGTAATAACCGCCAAGGGTAATTTCCGCAGTGCCTACAAGACAGGTTTCTTCGCCCTCAAGCGTGTACACATTGGACTCCGCTCCGCGCGGATTAAACCCTATGCCTTCAAGTATTTCCTCACGCGCGATGTCGGGAGTAATAAAGGGGGTAAAACCTTTTTTTTGCAGAATATCAAGCGCATAACGAATCAGACCAAGCTCAAGATATACACCTTCGTTTTTAAGATAGTAAAATTTTGTGCCTGACACTTTTGTTCCCGAATCAAAGTCGATAACATCAAGATCCTGCCCAAGTTTTACATGGTCGGCAGGTTCAAAATCAAATTTGGTAGGCTCCCCTACTCTCTTTACTTCAAGATTGTCCTTGTCCTCTTTGCCAACCGGCGCGTCAGGGTGCGCCATGTTGGGAATTTTCCGCGCTTCCGTTAAAAGCTCCGCTTCCACGGCGGTTAATTCACTCTCCGCCGCCGCTATTTCCTCTTTTAATTTTTTTCCTTCTTCAATAAGAACGTTGCGCTCTTCCTGAGCCAGCTTGCCTTTCATGGCATCGGCGTTTGCGTTACGCTTCTGCTGGAACGACTGCAACTTTGTGGCAAGCTCCGTTCTTTTGTTATACAGGCGCGCTACCGCCTCGGCATCGGCTTTCATAAAACGGTCGGCAATATTTGCCGTAACCGAATGTAAATTTTCCGCGATAAATTTATAATCTAACATAAGGGTATTGTAACAAAATTTAATAAATTGGGCTAGGGCGTATTATATTATGCAAAGGGCGTTTGCTCCGCGTTCAAGAGCGACAAGACCTGTGCGAGCAAGCTCCAGGATACCGTAGGGGCGCAACAGAAGAAGCAATCCGTTAAGTTTTTCCATATTGCCCGTTGCTTCAACTGTAATGGTAGTTTGAGAAACATCTACAATACGGGCGCGGAAAATACCGGCAATTTCAAGAATGGCGGGGCGGTTTTTTTCATCAACGCCAACTTTAACAAGCATAATTTCACGGCGCAAACAGGAAGAACTTTCCAATTCCTGCACGGCGATTACATCAACCAGTTTTTCCAGTTGTTTAACAATCTGTTCCAATATACGCTCTTCGCCTGTTACAGCAATAGTCATTCTGGAAACAGAATGATTATCAGTCTCGCCGACAGTAAGGCTGTCAATATTAAAACCTCGCCTGCTGAAAAGACCTGACACTCTGCTTAAAGTTCCGGCTCTGTTTTCAACAAGAGCCGAAACTATATGCTGTGCTACCAATCCTTTTTTTGCCATTGTTATTTTTTTCTGCCGATTGCAGCGTTGGCTATTTTTTGATTTATTTCGTTAAGATTCGCGCGAACGGATTTCGCTTTTTCCAGCGCATCTTGATTCCTACCCATAACCTGATCAACTTCCGCCTGATCCGTCACATTGTGGGCGTTAACGATTGCCTTGTCCATTGAATTATAATCAAGGGGTAACTGTGAATAACGGGCGGAAGATACATTTTTTGTAGTCTCCTCAATTTCAACCCTTAACCCTGATATCAAAGAACCAGCTTCCTCGCCTGCTCTTTGCGCGTTGGCTTTGCCGTCATTTATAGCTTTTTCCGCGGCTGTAATAGCTTCCGCCGCTAGATTTTTAGCCGCTTCATAATTTTTGGAGTCCGCTTCCATTTCCATGCGTTTTATTGCGTCCTTGGCGCGAGCCAAAGTACCGGGAGCAAATTGAACCGCGTCCGCATCATTTTCAGCCTTAAAAACAGCTTCACGGGCTCTTTGCATTTCCTCAGTCGGCGGTTTGGCGCAGCCCATAACAAGAACCAGAGCAATACAGAAAATATAAAATAATTTTAATTTCATAAATAAACTCCTTACCCATAATTATACCATATAAGGGTATATATTTCCAGTGTTTACAAGGCTCTGTTCCCCCTCAACCCCTTGATTATTATTATTACACCCTTTATTTTCAATAATATGAATACTTTCAGGTTCTTAAAGCCACTTGTTTTTGCGATGGAATGTATAAAACTAATGGTAATTGCGTTAATCATTATAATTCAGGGTAATGTACCGGGGCTTTTTATAAAAATACTTTTAGCCGCGCCGGGAGCATTATTTCCGCTTATGGCTTTATTTATCTGGCTTGATACAGAGCGTTACAAGGAATATCTGCCTCTTTTTTCGGCTGGTAAGTGCATAGGCATTTTCCTTTTACTGGGGTGGTTTATTATCTTTAGGCAAGTTACAATGATTGGTAGCATATTTGGCTTAGCCGTATATGCCGAAGCGTTATTATTATGCGGCGATTTATTATCTTTAGGCATCATCTTTCTGATAGGTAGAGAAATTAAAAACCCTGAAATGGAGGAAAATTAATGCGTGTCATTCCAATTGCAAGCGGAAAAGGCGGAGTGGGAAAATCCTTAGTATCCGCGAATTTAGCCGTATCTTTCGCTCAGGCGGGAAAAAGAGTCGTACTGGCGGATCTTGATCTTGGAGCGTCGAATCTTCACCTTGTTTTAGGGCATCATGCTCCAAAATTGGGTATCGGGACATACCTGAATAACACAAAATCAAATTTTACCGATGTTATTACCGCAACCGATGTGCGCGGGCTTCGCTTTATTCCAGGCGACAATGAAATACCTGGAACAGCCAATTTAACCACAAGCCAGAGAAAATCGCTTGTAAAACAACTGCTCAATTTAAAAAATGACACCGATATTCTTATCCTTGACCTTGGAGCGGGAACTCATCAATCTATTTTGGATTTTTTCCTTCTCTCCAATCACGGCATTATAGTTTCCGCTCCGGCGGTTACGGCGGTGTTAAACGCCTATGTATTCTTAAAAAATTCAATTTTCCGCCTGATGTTTACTTCCTGCACAAAAGGCTCTCCCGCCCGCGTTGAATTGGAAAACATACGCAAAGACGGAGCGGGTCATATTTACATTCCAAAATTATTGCCTCAAATAAAAAAAATCGATCCTATTTCTTATGAAAAATTTGTAAAACGTCTAAATGCTCTTCACCCTAGACTGATTATGAATATGGTTGACGCTCCTAAAGACGCAGATGTCGCTATGAAGATACGCCGTTCCTGCGAAGAATATCTGGATTTAAAAATTGAACACATGGGAATAATCTACCGCGACTCGCTTCAGGATACCGCTCTGGCGTCAAGACTGCCTATCATTCTTTACAAACCGCAATCGGTTTTATCGCAGGCGATATACCGCATAGCGGATAAAATTATGGAAAGCCCGGAAGACGATTTTACCCTTGACGACAAACAAATAGAGGACAGTTTTCAGGAAGCGGAAGCGGAAGCGGAAGTTGACTTTGACTCCAAGATGGAATATGTCGAAGACCTGCTCCATACAGGCGCAATGAAGAAGAACGATTTAATCGAAACCATAAAATCCCAGCAGTTGGAAATATCAAAGCTAAAAAAAGAAAACAATTTTATAAAATTAAAACTGACAAAAGCCATACAGCAGGGTTACAAGGTATAAAATGCTTTTATCGATCCCGTTTCCTTCATGGCTCAAACCGGAAATAATTCCCGGTCTTCCTGTCCGTTGGTACGGGCTTATGTACATCTTTGCTTTTGCCACCGCTTTTCTTTTGTACCGCAGACAGGTAAAAGAACGGAATTTTCCCATGACGGAAGACGATCTTTCCAATATGTTTGTTTGGGGAATAATGTCTTTGATTGTAGGAGCAAGGCTTTTTTCCACTCTTATTTATGAACCCGGCGGTGTTTATCTTAAACAACCTTGGTTAATTTTCTGGCCCTTCCATAACGGAAAATTCACGGGGCTTCAGGGAATGAGTTATCACGGCGGTGCTTTTGCCGGTCTACTGTCCGTTATAATTTACGCCAAAGTTAAAAAAATCAGTTTTAGGGAAATCGGCGACATGTATGCGGCAAGCATTCCTCTTGGCTATACATTTGGAAGGTTGGGAAATTTTATAAACGCGGAACTTTACGGCAGAGCGACGGCAAGTCCGCTTGGAATGATTTTCCCCCACGCGACACCTCTTCCGGCAAGTGAATCATGGGTACAGGAAATTGCCGAAAAAGCCGGCATTGTAATAAAAGGGGCGTTTGTAAATCTGCCCCGCCACCCTTCCCAACTTTACGAGGCGCTTTTTGAAGGAATCGTCCTTTGGGCGATTATATGGTTCTTCCGCAACCGCAAACCTTTTAAGGGCTTTCTTATAGGACTGTACTTCCTTGGTTACGGCTTTTTCCGCTTTATTATCGAGTATTTCCGTGAACCCGACGCCGACTTGGGATATCGCATTGAATTTGTCAAAAACACGCTTCCAACAGCGTACGCGCACCCCCTGTTCAGCTTTTCAACAGGGCAAATTCTATGCTTTTTAATGATGCTTTTTGGCGTTGCTTGGCTAATCGTTATTTCCCGACTGCCGAATAAAGAAGTTACCTATATTTACGACGATAATGAGGAAAAACCGCTTTCAAATATTGATAAGGAAGAAGCCGCAAAAGAGCGAAATAAACGCCGTAAATTGCGAAAGAAACTGAAATAACCACTTGAACATAAATCTTATTTTCTGTACTATAAAACCAATCGGAGGATCTATGACTATAATGGATATGGTAAATCAAGGTAATGTTCCATCTATGCTTATCATGGGAGTTATCATTGTCGGTATATTGGCAATGATCTGGTTTTTCAACAATGAGCTTAAAAAAGCCCATGGTGAAAAAAAAAATGATCAATCCGTAGGTTCTGGCTCTGTAGTTTTTAGCACTCAACAATCAGGAAATTCCGCGGTTACTGCCGCTATTAGCGCCGCTGTAAATGAATACAGAAAAAATAAATAATTTCATTAAGGAAGGAAAAAATGCCTAAAGTTAAATTAACAGATTTAGTGTTGCGTGATGCGCATCAATCATTGTTTGCTACCCGCATGGTTACTGCGGATATGCTTCCTATTTGCGATAAGCTTGATAAAGTCGGCTTCTTTGCGTTAGAAGCCTGGGGCGGAGCCACTTTTGATTCCTGCATCAGGTTTTTAAATGAAGACCCGTGGGAGAGGCTTAAAAAGCTTAAAAAAGCATTGCCCAAAACAAAGATAATGATGCTTTTAAGAGGGCAGAACCTTTTAGGATACAGACATTATGCCGACGACGTTGTCGCCAAGTTCGTTGAATACGCCGCAAAAGACGGCATCGACATTTTCCGTATTTTTGACGCTGTAAATGACCCCCGCAACTTTAAAGCCGCCACTGAAGCCGCAAAAAAAACAGGCAAACACATTCAGGCGACAATTTCTTACGCTGTAACTCCTTTCCATACGATTCAAAAATACGCCGAATTCGCCAAACAGCTTGTAGACATCGGCGCGGATTCAATTTGTATTAAAGATATGTCCGGTCTTCTTAAACCCTACGAAGGTTATGAGCTTGTAAAAGCAATTAAGAAGGTGACCGACTTACCGATAGAAATCCACACTCACGCCACTACAGGTATGTCCGTAGCGACTCTTACCAAGTGCGCCGAGGCGGGAGCGGAAATTTTAGACACTACAATTTCATCAATGTCGATGGGAACAAGTCATAGCCCCACTGAAACAATGGTAGAAATTTTCAAAGGCACAGAGTATGACACAGGATTGGACACCGCCCTGTTACTCGAAATTGCCGCATATTTCCGCGAAGTCCGCAAAAACTACAAAAAGTTTGAATCAAGTTTCCTCGGCGCGGATACCCGTATCCTCGCAAGCCAAGTTCCCGGTGGAATGTTAAGCAACCTAGAAAGCCAGCTTAAAGAACAGGGCGCTTCTGATAAAATTGACGACGTACTTAAAGAAATCGCCGTTGTTCAAAAAGATTCAGGCTATCCGCCGCTTGTTACTCCCACAAGTCAAATTGTCGGAACACAGGCTGTGTTTAACGTACTATTCGGCAGATACAACAAACTTTCAGGCGAGTTCCAAGACCTTGTAGCCGGAAAATACGGCGCTTGTCCCGCTCCCAAAAATCCCGATGTAGTAAAGAAAGCTCTTGAAGCTTTAAAAATGGAAAAAGAAATCACCCACCGCCCGGCAGATGATATTCCTTCCGAATATTCCAAACTTGAAGACGAAACCAAAAAACTTTTAGGCACAAGTACTGTTACAACGGAAGACGTTTTAACTTACGCCATGTTCCCGAAAGTTGCTCCTGACTTCTTCAAAAAACGTGCAAACGGTCCTGTTGTCTTTAAGCCGGAAGCGGAAGGCTCAGCCGCTCCTGCAGCACCGGGACAAGCCGCCCGTTACTCGATAAACGTAAACGGCGCGAATTACGATGTGGTTGTCGCTCCCGCCGGAACAGTAGCCGTAGCTCCCGCCTCAGGCGGCGCTCCTGCTACCGCAACCGCCCCTGTCGCGTCAAGCGGCGGAGTTGGCTCTGTAACTGTTATAGCTCCCGTAGCGGGAATTGTGCTTCGCCATGCCGTCTCTGAAGGCGCGGAAGTAAAGAACGGTCAAACAATTATAATTTTAGAGTCCATGAAAATGGAATTGGAAATAAAAGCAAACGCGGCAGGCAGAGTACATTTTATTGCTCCCACAGGCACTAACGTTGTAGGCAAACAGCCTGTAGCCGAAATTAGCGGCGCGGGTATTGCAACTCCGGCTCCTGCGGCTGCTCCAACTCCGGCGGCTACCCCCGCTCCGACAGCGGTCCCCCTAGCCAGTGGAGGCGGAACAATAGTAGGCGCTCCTGTCGCAGGCGTTGTTTTACGTTACTCCGTAAGCGAGGGCGATACAGTCTCCAACGGTCAAACAATCGCTATTATCGAGTCCATGAAAATGGAGTTGGAAATAAAGGCAAACGCGGCAGGCAGAGTGCATTTTATTGCGGCTCTTGGCGCTTCGCTTGTCTCCAAACAGCCAATAGCGGAAATTCGTTAGTTTTTACGGCATTTTGAGGCGTAATTTCTCTACCACGAACCAAAGAGCGAACTGAGGGATTAGAGATTACTACTGATAAGCGCGTAAGACGGGAACGTAAGGTTTAGGGGGTTTTTGTCCGTTATCTTATCGTAATAGTTGAAAGCCAAGCCTTCGGACAACAACCCCTGATCATTTTAGCTATTTACTATGCGCATATTTGTAGTAAATAGCTTCGCTTTCTAGGTTCGCAGATGTTCGTGTGGTTAGTGGTAGATCTATTCGTTCTGTCCGTGTGGTTCGTGACTTCTAAAACAGCCCCAGACGCCATTGACAAGCCAAAAATTGGCTTTTTTAGTAAAATCTCAAGAAAAAATATACATTTTTTTTATAATCAGTTTGTTTATTGCCATATTGTCTTTTTTTCTTTTTTCCTTTATAATATTTATAGTAATAAATAGTCGTCGTTTATGCGGCTTATAAAAAGGGGAAAAAAATGAAAATAAAATTTAAACTCTGTATTATTATGATTGCCATTGTATTGGTAATCGCCGGCGGTCTAGCCATAATTGAGCTGCAACGGGCATCAGGCATAGCCTTAAGTCTTTCCAAGCAGAAAGCCATGTATCTTGCCCGCCAACGCGCCCAATACTGGGATGGACGCATGAGCGGCTATATAGAAATCTTACAAACATTATCGAATAATTTTAATTTTTATGAAAATATAGCGGCTGATACTCGGCGCAAAACGTATGAAGATACGATGCAGTCCGTTTTTGAGGACGTGCCGGATTTTGTACGAATGTTCACCATTTGGAAACCAAATGCTGTTGACGGCAATGACGCGCGCAACATAGGCAGACCTGGATCAACCCCCTCTGGACAATTCGCTTATGCGTTAACAAGAGAAGATGGAGCGACAAGGATTATTACTAGTGCCGTTGTAGCGGACGCAATGACTTTTATGTCAGGACCAAATAAGATGACAGTTGATTTGTCCGATATAACCGAATTTAAGAATATGGGAAAAGATACTTATTGTGTCAGATTAATGGTCCCCATTATTAACAAGCGTATTAAAGACGTAGTAGGAATCATAGGCTGTCAGTTGGATATCGCAATGTGCCAGCCCAGAATAGAACAGACCATCAAAGAGATGGAAGAAATTACTAGTGCGGTAATTTATACCGACCAAGGATCTATTCTGGCAAATTACCTGCCTGATTTTATAGGAAAGAAAATTGACGAAGAAACGCAATACGGCAAATCATTAAGCACAGTCAAAGAAGCTATAAAGAACGCAAAAGAGTGGGAAGGTACGGAGTACGATCCCGAACTGAAAACAAACGTAATAATGGCGATTGCCAATATTCCAATAGGCGTTTCTCCGACAACATGGTCAATAATGGTCGGTTCAACGGAAGCTTACATCTTAAAAGATGTCAATACTCTTAGAAATTTCGTTATTATTCTGGCATCTATAGCCCTTGTACTGGCTATAATAATTATATACTTTGTTCTTAACGCCACTACAGCTCCAATCGTAAAAGTATCCGAAACTCTCAAAGACATATCCGAAGGAGAAGGCGATTTAACAAAGAGTATTGCCGTCAGCTCTAAAGACGAAGTAGGCGACCTCGCCAAATACTTCAACAAAACAATAGAAAAAATTAAAAATCTTGTACTTATCATAAAAAAGCAGGCGCATGCGTTATCGGATATTGGCGATGATCTGGCAAGCAATATGACCGAGACTGCGGCGGCTGTAAACGAAATTACAGCTAACGTTCAGGGTATCAAGAGCCGCGTAATAAATCAGAGCGCCAGCGTTACGGAAACCAACGCGACTATGGAGCAGGTTATAGCCAACATAAACAAACTTAACAGCCATGTTGAAAACCAGAGCCGCAATGTTTCTCAGGCGTCGTCCGCCATTGAGGAAATGGTAGCCAATATCAGCTCCGTTACCAACACACTAGTCAGCAACGCCGCCAATGTAACTACATTAAAAGAAGCATCCGAAATAGGACGCGGCGGATTGCAGGAAGTAGCAGCGGACATTCAGGAAATCGCGCGCGAGTCTGAAGGCTTGCTGGAAATCAACTCGGTAATGGAAAATATCGCAAGCCAAACTAACCTGCTTTCGATGAACGCCGCCATTGAAGCCGCGCACGCCGGAGAAGCGGGCAAAGGCTTCGCCGTAGTCGCCGACGAAATCCGCAAACTGGCGGAAAGCTCAAGCGAACAGTCCAAGACAATCGGCAACGTGTTAAAGAAGATAAAAGAGTCTATAGACAAGATAACAAAGTCAACCGAAAACGTTCTTAACAGGTTCGAGGCGATTGACTCCGGCGTTAAGACCGTTGCAATGCAGGAAGAAAACATCCGCAACGCGATGGAAGAGCAAAGCGAAGGAAGCAAACAGGTTCTGCAAAGCGTCGGCGGGGTTAGCGAAATTACCCAGCAGGTACAGAGCAGTTCAGAGGAAATGCTTAACGGCAGTAAGGAAGTAATGACTGAGAGCCAGAACCTTGAAAGGGTAACGCAGGAAATTACAGGCGGTATGAACGAAATGGCGTCTGGAGCGGATCAGATTAACATAGCGGTACATAACGTCAATGAAATGAC
>NZ_BDHD01000013.1:0-30019 GCF_054786075.1 Treponema sp. R6D11
GCGCAAGAGACGGGGCGGAACTGTTTAAAAGCGAGAACGCGTATGTATCGTCATGGCTAACATTTTCCGTTTTCATACCGGTTAAAACATCGAACTCGGTGTCTGCCGTACCGCCGCCGAAACGGAAGGTCGAAGTGTATCCATGAACGGCTTGGCTTGATTTTGAAATCGCGTTGAAGTTTTTAAGCGGGTGATCTGCGCTAGTATAATTGAAATTATTCCAATTTGGCAGGTCTGAGAACGCCTCGATTTGCAGGATAACTATATTAGGTTTAACCTCGGGCGATTTTGCGACGGTTGCCTCTGTTTGTTCTTTTATAAACGCTTTTGTCACCGCTTCGTCATACCCTTCAGGCTTGTCGATAGATTGTTTGGAGAGCATGTGCAGGAAGAAATAATTGAAGCCGACGTTGTTTGAAACATCGCTGTTGTTGAATCTGCTTGCGCGATAATTTATTTTTTCAAACATTGTGCGATTGGTATAAACAGTTAATATCAGCGTAGAGAAAATAATAATCGAGCCTAGCGAGATAAAAAACATGTTTTTCTTTTCAAGCTTCGGGCTTTTTAGGATCGTACCCAGCAGCATCATGATCAAAAAAGAACCGAGGATGACGACGATGCACAACCAACTTCCCTTTAACGCCGAGACGTGCATAACATTTGCGCCCTCTTTTGCAAGGAGGAAATCTTTTGGCACAAACGGGCTTGAACGGAGCTGAATTTTGACACGGTTAATCATATACAAAACATTTAAAATCAGGAACGCGCTTGCGCCGGCATAAAAAAGATTGTTAAAAATCGCGTAGAAAATTGCTACCAAAGCGACGATTGGAATTATGTTCAGCAAGAACACATGCGGCTGCAAAAGCTGCGTTTTCGCCCATAAAATGCCACCTGTAGGAGCGACGAGGTTCATGATAAGCCAAGTGTATAACACCATGCCGATAGCAAAAAGACAAAATAGACCGCGAGACATCTGCCCGCCGTTTTTGCCGTAATCTATTTTTGGAATGAACACGTATTTCATAGCGTGATTATATATAACTAAACCTTTTTTGTCAAGAAAAAAGAGCCGGACGGCTCTTATAATTTTTGTAGTGCGATTTCGAGGCGGCGAAGGGTTTCGTCTTTGCCTAAAATCGATGCGATTTCTATGCCGCCACCAGGAGTGAATGATTTGCCAGAGAGAGCGACGCGGAGCGGGAAAAGAACTTGCCCATTTTTCAAGCCCAACTCTTCAACCAGCGCGATTAGTTTGTCGTGCAGGTTTTGGAAAGAATAATCGTTCTCGTTTTTTAATACTTCATAGCATTTTTCGATGACAGGCTTTGCCATCTCAGGGTTGGTCTTCATCTTTTTGTGGTTATATAAATCTATTTCATAATCAGGCATATCGGCTAGGAAATCGATTTGCTCAGGAATATCAGCAAGCCTTTCAAGGCGCACTTTTAACACCTCGGCAATTTTAACATAATCCAAATTGGTTGTTACTTGCTCGATATATGGCTTTGCCAAATCTGCGAAATCTTGCAGCGGCATATCTTTGAAATACTCGCCATTTAACCATGCGAGCTTAACTTCATCGAATATCGCTGGCGATTTTGATATGCCCTTGAACGAGAATTTTTCTATTAATTCAGGCAGGCTAAATTTCTCGCGTTCCTCGCCGGAAGACCAGCCCAAAAGCGCGATGTAATTCAAAATTGCCTCTGGAATATATCCTTTGTCGATAAAATCTTGGTAGCTCGCTGCGCCGTCGCGTTTTGATAACTTTTGCGTTGATGTGCGCATCACAGGCGGGCAATGGACATAAATCGGCTTGTCCCAACCGAACGATTCATAAAGCAAATTATATTTCGGCGTTGATGATAGATATTCGTTGCCGCGTACGACGTGCGTAATTTCCATCAAATGGTCGTCTATCACGTTTGCGAAGTTATATGTTGGCAGCCCGTCGGCTTTTATCAAAACGTTGTCGTCTAGGATGTTGTTAGGGGTTACAACTTTTCCATAAACCACGTCATCGAACGCAGTCTCTCCGGTTTTAGGCATCTTTTGGCGGATGACATATGGCGTTCCTGCGTCCAATTTTTCTTGAACTTCGGCATCGGATAGCCCGCGGCAAAGTCCGTCATACATCGGCGCGCGCTTGTTGATTTCGCATAGCGCACGAACCTCATCTAGCCGCTCTTTGTCGCAAAAACAATAATACGCTCCGCCTTTTTTAACCAGTTCTTTTGCGTATTCTAAATATAAGCCCTTGCGTTCGCTTTGAATGTACGGACCATAGTCGCCGCCGATGTCTGGACCCTCGTCCCACAGCAAGTTAGCCGATTTTAGCGTATTATAAATGATATCAACCGCGCCCTCGACGAGGCGTTCTTGGTCGGTATCTTCGATTCTTAATATAAATTTCCCGCCAGCCTGTTTAGTGATTAAATATGCGTATAGCGCGGTTCTTAGGTTGCCTATGTGCATATAACCGGTCGGGCTCGGGGCGAAACGTGTGCGAACTTCTTTCATCAATAGCCTCTTTTCTGCCGAAATTATATCACAAATTCTATTTTTTTGCAAGACGAAATGTTAAACTTGTGTAAAACACGTATTTTTTGATGAATTTTTAGCTCAAAACCCATGAAATTATCCGCAAAATATGCTATAATAGTAGTATGGGATACAAGACAATAGCCAGTCATAAACAAGAATATTTTAAGGCAAAGGCGGAAACATTAAAAATGCTTGTTGAAGAATATCTGCGCGACTTGGAAAAAACGCTTCCGGGTTGTGTCGCTTGTCCTGTGCGCGGAAGATTAATAGTAGACGAAAAACAGTTTACCGAAACGAAGATAAAGCCTATAATGATGCAGAGAAAAGAAGATAGTGTCGAGTTGTCATCAAATGACGGAGGCATGAATTTCAAACTGTTTTTCGATAACGACGGAGAATTTACTTTGGAGCTTCCTGTTCGCACGGGAGACAAGAAATTCTTTATAATAGAAAACACTGTTGCGAAATCTTTAGGGACAAATGATTTTGAAGTGAGCAGAATGTTTAGCATAGCAGAAAAACTTTTGGGGAACCTGAGCACGGATTTAGCCGTAAAAAACAAATCGCAATGCCAGTTTTCTCCTAGAACATATGCTATAAAAGAGTTAGACAATCACAAAATGGAGCTTATGTCTATCGACCCGAATTTGCGTGAATGGGCGAGCAAGTTGCCGTTTGCGAACAGCAAAGGGTTTGAAACAGACAAAATTATAGATTGTTTGTCTAGAGCATCGAGGTTTTGCGAAGATTATGATTTTGGTAAAAAGAATTTGCGCTCCAACGCGCCTGCAATTATGATTGTTCCAAGAACTCCAATTCCTGATGCGCCTTTATTAAAAATGGCTTCGCTAATGTTCCTCAAAAAAACATGGAGCAACTTGAACGTTAGGGACAAAATGGGATTGGTTCAACGTTATGCCAGAGAAACAGCAAAGACTTATAAATTAAAAGAAATGGAAACAATTTTTTATGCTGGCACCAAGAACGTCGGAGGGTTTGTTCCTCGCGGAGAGATGTGTAAAATATATATAGATGCGCCTCGTTTGGAAAGTAGCGACAGCCTCAAGCAAAACATGGAAACAGTTAGGCACGAAGTGCATCATGCTTATCAAAACGCAGTTTTGTATCATAAACACCCGCCATTGCCGGAGGATTTAGTTGTAGACAAGAGAACCGGAAAATGCAACGTTGATATTTGGAGAGAATCTATTGGAGAAGAATCTGCAAATAAAATAGAAGAATTGCTCGAACCTTCTGCAGACAAAATAGAAAAGACGGAAAGATTGAGCTTGAGAGAGATGTTGGAAGATGCAAAGAGAGAGCCGCATATTCCTTGCGAGCATTGCGTGAATATAAAAAAGACCCTATAATTAGGATCTCTGCTATCATTCGGATTCGCCAAAAAACTTCACATTTTTGGAGCCTCAGGCTCTTTTTGTTTGTTCTTTTCGCATTTTCTCCCGCATGTCGTATAGTTTTTGCGATAGATCGACGTAATACCTATGCGGAGCGTTAAAGCGTTTAACTTCTTCCCATATCGTCTCTTTTTGGGTCGCGCAATACTCTCTAACAAGCATAACGTCCGGCAAATCATAAACTTGCACGCCGTTTATATATATGTCTTGAAGCAGTTTTTTAGCTACAAATTTTTCAACAGTTTTGTTTTTCAGCGGGTCTTCTGGCGAAAAGAGCAAATAAGGAGACGCAATTTCTTCGCCCTCTAGGCAGACAACATCCGCCATCGCTTTGCCGTTTTCGTCGAACATTCTATATACTTCTTTTCTTCCAGGTGTTGTCATTTTCTCGGGATTTTCGCTGAACTTCATGCATGGTTTGCCAGCGATTTCTGCGAGCTTATATACGCCGGAGAATATTGGTTCACGGCTTGATGTAATAAGATTTTCGCCGACGCCGAAGATATCTATCGGTGCTTTTTGGTCTGCGATTAGGTCGCGGATTTTATTCTCGTCGAGCGCGTTGGACGCGATAATTTTAACATGTTCCATGCCGTTTTTATCTAGCTCTTCGCGAATTTTTTTCGCCAAATATCCCAAATCGCCGCTATCAATTCGAACCGCTTTTAGCTTCTCGCCCAAAGGTTCAAGAACTTCTTTTTGCGCTTTGATAGCCGCAGGAAGCCCTGATTTTAATGTGTCATACGTGTCTAACAAAAATGTGCTAGCCTTTGGGAACGCTTTAGCGTATGCCGAAAACGCCGAAAAATCGTCGCCGAAACTTTGAACAAAACTGTGCGCCATTGTGCCGCTAACGGGGACGCTAAACCTCGCGCCCGCCTCGACGACAGATACGCCAGATGCTCCGCCGATATATGCCGCCCTTGCGCCCCAAACGGCCCCCGCCTCGCCTTGGGAGCGTCTTGCGCCGAATTCCAAAACGTCTCTGCCCTCTGCCGCGCGGACGACGCGAGCGGCTTTTGTTGCAATTAAGCTTTGATGCCCGACGGTGTTTAACAGCGCGACTTCGATTAGCATCGCTTGCCAGACAGGCCCTTCAACTCGCATGATTGGCTCGTTCGGGAAGATCGGCGTCCCCTCAGGAACGGATTTTATCGAACAAGAGAACTTAAAATTCTTTAGTGCGTTAATATAGTCATCGCAAAAATCAAAATTAGCTTTAATATAATCTATTTGCTGTTTTGTGAATTCTAGGTCATTTATATATTCACATACAGCCTCAAGCCCTGCGAAAATAGCATAGCCGCCGTCTTCAGGGACGCGGCGGAAAAACAAATCAAAAACAGCCAGTTCGTTTTGCTTACCTTCGAGGAACAAGGAATTTGACATAGTTAGTTCATAACAGTCTGTAAATAAAGAGTTCATGAACGAATTATATCATAAAAACGAGTTATAGTCAATTAACGTAACTTTAACATATAACTGCGAAAACCCATTGAAAAAAGCGGCAAAATTTGGTATAATTATTATATAGGTATGGAGGCGAATTATGAGCGTTAAAGACTTATTTAAAAAAATAAAAGAAAAGCCAGTTGCGCCGGCGGAAATCGATCACACTGATTTTGATACCGAAAGGGCATGGGCTGTACATAGCGATATAACACCAAAGGTAATTGAGGCTTTGAGGTTCGCAGAGGAAAAGCACGCAGGGCAACTTCGCGACGATGGCAACCCTTACTTTAAACATATAGAAGACGTAGTGAGTATTTTAGGAGAAAGCGGGAGCGGATTCGAAGAAATATTAGTTGCTGGAGCGCTTCATGACACGTTGGAAGATACGAACGCAACATACGAGGAAATTAAAGACAAATTTGGTGAGGAAACTGCAGATGTTGTGAAGCTTTTGACGCGAACTAAAGGCGAGAAATATGACGATTATATAAAAAGAATAATAGAAAACGATGTACATAAATATGCGTTTATGGTTAAGATGGCGGACAAATTAGCCAACATGAGAGACTTGCCAAACTGCGGCAACCTAGATAAAATCAAGAAGAAAGTTGTTGAGGCTGAGCGCTGTTTTCTTCCTGTAAAAAAATGCCCGTATTTATATGGCGAGATTCAAAACGAAGTAACAAAAATTAAAAGCCTTTTTTCCTTAACGTCTCCAAAGCCGGGCGGTGGTACTGATGGAGCTAGATAGTCCAACAAAAACGCGCCCGACATACGAATTTATAACAAAAGACAATCCGGCCAGATTCAGGACGTTTGACCCTGCAAGGAAAACAATTACAGATAGAAACGAAGAAGGAGAGCTTGAAACATACCCTCGAAAAGGAGAACCTGAACTTAGCGAAGAAGAAATTTTAATGATTCAAAAAATAGAAAGATTGGAAAAAATGGACGTACCGGGAGGGGAAATTAGAGAATATGCTAAGAAAAGATTTCTCGAGGCGAACGACGCGTTCATAAAATTTGAATATAGAATAAAATCGCCTTTGTCGGCTATAAAGAAATATCGCGAAAAACTGAGAGAAAAACAGTTAGAAAAACCTGGCGAAAAGGCGGAATACGAGGTCAAGGATTTATTTGGCATGCGGTACACGACGACAGACGAAAAAGAGATACACCAAATAGCGGAACGATATAGAGCAACTGAGCCAACCATGACAAAATATGATGACAGGCTTGGGCGGCCTGCGTATTCTACATATCATATTGATGGAACATTAACTTTTGGTGGCGAAATAGTTTCTACCGAAATTCAAAATAGAACTCACGAGGGCGATACAGCAGCAGTGGCAACACACGACATTACATATGAACCGGGCAAAAAACCAGAGCAGTCCGTTGATTTTGTTGATTATTTGTTTAAGGATGGCAAACATCAAGGGAACCACAGCGACATGAACACTTCTTGTTTTCAAGTCTGCCAGGGCGAGCACGTTTTGCAACAAAGGTTAAAAGATGGGGAGATAACAAAAGAGCAGCTCTTGCAAGGGAGAGAAGAACTGTTAGCGACACCTCTTTCGAAATTTCTTCCACAATCCAAAAACGCAGATAAAACTTTTATGGAACTTTTCCGCGAAGTCCCAAATTGCGAGATAGCTCTTACAACATTTAGCGAACTTGAAGAAGTTTTGAAAAAGAAGAAATTTCCGTACGATAGAGCGACCGGAATATTTGCGCATGTTCAAAAGAAAATAGGCGACGTGAACCCTGTGCAAGAGCAATCGCTTGAAAAAGATGTTGCCGCTCCTGCTGCGCCGGCTTTTGTTGCAGAGAAAGCAACTGGTCCTGTTGTTTTGCCTAAGATCGAACTCGAGAGAAAATCCGTGCGGGAGATTATGGCGAAAATGCCGATGAAAGACGGGAAAATAGCGCACGAAACGCCGAAGCTAAACATACCAAAAATTCCAAAGAGCATGTAGTCGATTTTTATATACATATTTGTCGCTTTAGGGCGATTTTTTTGTGCGGCAGACTAATTTGAATAAAAAACAGCGTTTTTCGCTCGAAATGTTAATTTTTTGTTAAAAATAGCTTTACTTTTTGTTAAATTTGTGGTATAATATATATATTGACGCAAGTTGGCAATATTTTCCATTGGAGGCAATTAATGTATAAAGTTGGAGATTCTTTCGTTCATCCTATGCACGGAGCTGGCGTGGTTGAAGAAATCCAAGTAAAAGAGTTTTTGGGTGAGCAAAAACATTATTATATAATGAAAATGAACTCAATCAACAAAAGCCAAACATCGAGCGATGTTTGCGTTATGGTGCCTGTGGACAATGCAGAGACTGTTGGCGTGCGCGATGTAATCGAAGAAACTAGGGCTCGCGAGGTTATGGAAGCGTTCCGTAGCTATCGCGCGGATGACACCTCTAATTGGAACAAAAGGTATCGCGAGAATATGGAGAAAATCCGTTCAGGCGACATATTAGACACAACATACGTTGTTAAAACTCTAATGCTAAAAGAGCTTGCAAAAGGTCTTTCTATGGGCGAGAAGAAAATGCTTCAGTCTGCTAAACAAATCTTGTTCAGCGAGTTAGTTTTGGCAACAAGAACTTCAACAGAAGAAATAGAAAATGCATTTCAAAGCATTGTGGATAAAGAAATCGGCTTGTTCTCGAACGCAAGCGTAGAGCGCGAGGCAAGCGTAAACGAAAACGCATATGTCGAAGCCTAACATTACAGCTGTCCTCGCTGCTGCTGGCAGTGGTGAGAGATTATCTGGCGGTGAAGGGAAAGCGTTGGATACACTATTAGGGGAGCCTTTAATTATACATTCTATAAAAATATTCGAGAAAATCGAAGAGATTGCAGGCGTTATTATATCCGCTCGCGAAGAGGATATAATCCCGATGTATGACATTCTAAAAGGATATAGCTTTGATAAACCGATTAAGATCATCCCTGGTGGAGATGAGCGCGGGGAATCGATTTTGAACGCGCTAAAATATGTTGACACCGAAAAAGTCTTATTACACGATGCCGCGAGACCTTGCGTTAACTACCAAACGATGATGAGCGCGATAGAGGCGAGTGCGGATAATAATATTTGCGTTGTGAGCAAAATTGCCGGCACGATACACAAAACGTCCAGCGACATGCTTGATGAAACGTTAAATCGCGATGAGCTTTTCGAAGCGCAAACGCCGCAGATTTTCAAAACAGAGAGTTTAAAGCAAGCGTACGATAAATTTGGCACATCGTTCACGGACGACGCAGGGCTGGTTGCGAAATCGGGCGAGCAAGTGCAACTGATAATTGGCAGAACAGATAACATAAAAGTAACAACCCCGAGCGATTTGGATTTTGCAAAGGCGGTTTTGCTGGCGCGCGATGAGTATTAGAATCGGGCATGGCGCGGACGTACATAAACTAGTAGCCGGCAGGGATTTGATCCTTGGCGGTGTTTTAATACCGCATTCCATGGGGCTTTTGGGGCATAGTGACGCCGATGTTTTGACGCACGCAATCAAGGACGCGCTTCTTGGCGCGGCAGGCAAAAAATCAATTGGGGACTATTTCCCAGACACTGAGGAGAAACATAAAGGAGCGTCTAGCATAGGATTGCTTGAGGCAGTGGTCGATATTATCAAGCCCTATAAAATCACAAACATAGACTGCACGATTTTGGCAGAGAAGCCGAAACTTGCGCCGTATATCCCGAGCATGATAAAGGCACTAGAGAAAGTTATTGGAGAGAATAAAGTAAATATAAAAGCGACGACGACTGAAGGCTTAGGGTTTGTAGGGCGCGAAGAGGGGATTGCCGCCGAGGCGGTTTGTATATTGGAATAGGATTGTTAAAGGCGAAAAAACAACACAAAAACATTGACTTTTAATGTTTTTTTTGATAGAATATTAAGAAATTTTGGAGGATGTAAATGAAGAGTGTGTACAGTTGCAGTCAGTTTGATAGGGCGCGGCTAGAAGAGCTTTGGAGCCTGATGGACGACATTAGATTAAACACGCAAAAATACTCTAAAACACTTGATGGCAAGGTGGTTTCGACATTATTTTACGAGCCAAGCACGAGGACGAGATTGTCTTTCGAATCGGCAGTATGTAAGCTCGGCGACAAAGTAATTTCCACTGAAAACGCCAAATATTTTTCCTCTGCAACAAAGGGCGAGAGCTTGGCGGACACAATACGTGTTGTTCAAGGATATGCCGATGCGATTATCATCAGGCACTACGACGACAACTGGCCAATAGAGGCTGCAGAGTGTGCGACCGTGCCGATTATTAACGCTGGCGCCGGCAAAAAAGAGCATCCAACGCAAAGTTTATTAGATTTATATACACTATATTTAGAAAAACCAAGCCTTGATAACCTAAAAATTTGCATCATCGGCGATTTGTACTATGGAAGAACGATCCACTCGCTTCTAGAGCTGATTGCTAATTACGATAACATCACGGTCTACGGGCTATCTCCTGAAAAATTAGCACTTCAAAAAGAATACATAGATGCATTCGAAGCGGCTGGGCATAAATACGTAAAATGCGAATCGTTTGATGATGTGCCGTATGACATTGACTGTTTTTATTCGACTCGTGTTCAAAAAGAGAGAGCGGACGAAGTGCATGAGAATCCGTATGTGATAAATAAAAAAGTGTTAGATAAATTCGGTGCTGGAGCGATTGTTATGCATCCGCTGCCGAGAGTTGACGAGATTAGCACGGACGTGGACGATGACCCGCGCGCGCTATATTTCAAACAGGCGCACAATGGAGTATGGGCGCGAATGGCGCTTTTATATCAGTCGCTAAAATGAAACTGACAAAAAACAATAAACTCAGCGTATTTTTGGTTGAGGACGAGCAAATTTGTATCGATCAATTTCAAAAGCATGCGAAAAAAAGAGAAGGATTTATTGTTTCTGGAATCTCCGATAGCGCGCGAGTTGCCGAAAAGATTATATACCAGAAGAAACCTTCAGTCTTGCTTGTGGACCTGCAGCTTAGCGAGGGGAACGGTATCGAGCTGATATCGCGAGTGCGTCAGGAGCGCAATTATAATCCGTATATCGTGGCGATAACGCAGATAGCTTCGCAACACACCTTGAGGATGCTGCACGATAGTTTGACGGATTTTGTATTTCTAAAAACGGTTCGAGATTTTTCCTATTCGCAAGTTTTCGATTTTCTGGAGATAATGAAAAGGAATATAATAGACACCAGCGATGAGACAGCGGAAATATATATTAAAAAACTATTAGATAAATATACGATTCATAGGAACATCGCCGGGAAAAATCATTTGGCAGAAGCGATTTTGTTAAAACTTCGATCGAAAAAGAAAAAAATCGTGTTCTCGAAAGATATATTTCCTGTGATAGGGGAAAAATACGGTAAGGTTTGGTATAACATCGAGAAATCTTGCCGAAACGCGATTGCGGAAGCCTTCATGCAGACGCCGTGGGACGTGCTTGTTAAGGAATATACAGCATTGATTGATCCATCGCGTGGCGTGCCGACGACTAGCGAGTTCATAAATTATTATGTTGAAAAATTAAAGCACTAACTGGGGGAAGAATAGCAATAAAAGGAAAGAGCTATGTATGATGTAAATTTCAAAGTTGTTAAAAGACGTGAGGCAGAAAACGCAGCCCCACAGATACGCGATGTTTTATTGCATGCGTTTCAAAGTTACGCGATGGATGCAGGGCTACCTTTTAACAGCGTTGGCGCGATATGCGAAACAGTCGACGAGATAAAGGCGGATATAGAAAACAAGATATGCTATGTGGGCATATATGACGGCAGGATTATTGCTACGGCGAGATTGGAGCCAATCGAGGAAGGGCGATCAGCGTATTTGAGCCGATTTGGCGTGCATCCGGATTTCGTTAGCACAGGAATTGGCGGAAAAATGCTGAAATTTTTTGAGGGGCAGATGATGCTCCATGGGTGCGAAAGAATATTGTTAGACACCGCGTCGCGCGCATCGAGAACAGTAAGGTTTTATTATAACAATGGGTATCATGTTATAGGGACGGACAAGAAATACGGTTATATACGAGTGAAAATGGAAAAAGAGCTGGTTGATATACGGGCGGTCAGGAAGATTTAGAGGAAATTAGCATTAAAAAAGCACCGGATAGGTGCTTTTTGTTTATTTTCTTATTTGAAATGGTGTAGGGTTTTCTGGTGGTTGGCAGATTACGATGTTATAACCTTTAAGCATTGGAATGTCTGCATCGTCTGCTAGTTCGTTTATTGCTCCTAGAAATCTTTCCATGTTTTTCGGTGTATATGGCATATCAGGCGACGGGCTAGAGTCTTTTGCTATCGAGCTGAAAACGTCAGCTGGAGTTTCGCCTGTCGGTTCTGCCTTTAAGCAACAATCGTCGATTACTTTTTGTTCCACAATGTTTGATAAATTATAGCATATGCTTCCAGCAGGAACAGAAATTTCATCGGTGATCGCTCGCCCGCGTTGTTGCTCGCGCTTTGCATGTGCCGCTAACAATTCTTCAACCGCCTTTGGCATAGTTAGCTTGATTACCGATAAATCTTCCTCGCCGTTTTGTATTATCTGCGATGCATAGACAGAATCGCAAACTCTGATTGGTCTAAGCGATAACGCCTCGCGGACAGAATAGTCTTGCCTTGGGTCTGTTCTTTCTAGAAAGCCTTCGTTGATCGCGAAAGATTCGTTTCCTTTTTGTTGTAGCAAATACATCTTCGTTGTCTTTTGGTTCTGTAACATTTATATCTCCCCTATGTGAATTTCTTATTCATATATTATATCATAAAACGCGCAATATGTCAATATATGGAAGAAATTATTTTATTTCTCTCATAAGTTCGTCGAATTCGGCGGGGGTTAGCGATTGTTCGCCGTCGCAAAGAGCTTCGCTTGGGTTGCAATGAACTTCTATCATAACTCCATCTGCGCCGACGCTCTTTGCGGCTTTGGTCAGCGCGGGCACAAATTCACTAGAGCCGCACGCGTGCGATGGGTCGACAATTACGGGCAGGTGCGAAAGTTTTTTGATAATTGGTATGCCGGTCAGGTCGAGCGTGTTTCGATATGCCGTCTCGAATGTGCGGATTCCGCGCTCGCAAAGGATAACATTTTCATTGCCTGCGTCCATGATATATTCGGCAGAGAGAAGCCATTCATCGATTTTGCATGCCTTGCCACGTTTGAGGATTATCGGCTTTCGTGTTTCGCCGAGGGCTTTTAATAGCTCGAAGTTTTGCATGTTTTTTTCGCCGACTTGGATGATGTCAATATCTCTTTCGAAGTAATCCAAAAATTTTGTAGATGTAATCTCGCTGACGATCGGCAAGCCGGTTTCCACTTTAGCGACTTTCAGCATCTCTAACCCAGCAAGCTCCAGCCCTTGGAATGTGTATGGGGATTTTCTCGGTTTGAATGCGCCGCCACGCAAAAAATCCACCCCAGATGCTTTCACTGCCTTTGCGGTTTCGACTATTTGCTCTTCAGTTTCAATAGCGCATGGTCCAGCGATTACGGCGAACCCTCCGCCGAGGCTTTTATCGCCGATTTTTATAATTGTGTCTTCTTTTTTTGCTTCCCTGCTGGAACGTTTGTAGGGATTTTCGCTCATTGACCTTCGGTTGCCTCTAGCTCTTTTAGAATTTCATCCTGCAAGCTAGTTTTGTTAGCGTCGCTTTTTGGCTTGCCGAATTTGTCTAAAATCATTTCAACTATATTAGGCAGCGCAGAAGAAATGTTAACCTCTGCGTTGTTTTGGCTTTTCATATATAACAGGCGAGACTCGCCGTTAGAGACAACTAAAAATGCGACAGGGTCTAGGCAAATTCCGCCACCGCCGCCGAGCGAGCCTGCCATGGGGTTTTCGTTTTTGCCGTTTACGCCGCCAAATGCAAACCCGACAGAGAGTTTAGATATAGGGATGATGACCGTGCCGTCCTTTGTTTCGACAGCTTGCCCAACGATGGTGTTAACATCGGCAATTGTTTTGATACCTGCGAGGGCGTCCGTGAGCGACGAGAACATACTCTCGGTTATTGGGTTATCGTGTCTGTCGGTTGGTGCGCCTTTGTCTCTAGCCATTTTGATCTCCTATTTATTCGGCAAATAACGCGCTGCCGCTACGCATGAGTTTCACAAGTTTGTTCACTTTACATTTTACAATAATGTTCGCGCATATGTCAAGTTTCTTCTCTGTGTTATAAGGCGTGACGCGGATGGTCGGTGCCTCTTCGACATCGATATATCTGTCAACAATGTGATTAATAATGGATAAGATTGCGTGTATTCCGCCGGTTGCAAGCCCTGTGAAAACGCTTGATCCAACGCCAATATCGATCATGATGCCATATGTTTTGACTTTGATCGTCCTGCCTGCTAGGCGCGAGAGGATTTGAATGTTTTCATGATTGTCTTCAAAGAAATTTTTGATAGTTTTGATTTTGTTAAGTATGCTTTCTTTGTTTTCTTCGACTTTTTTGGCTATCGGGAACTCTTTTGAGAAGATTTTTTTGTTATAAATATAAACGATAATCTTCGCAGTATCGCCATAGTATATCGCGTTTGTTTGAAAATCGGCGATGTAATATATAAATATCAAAATTAGGATGAAAATGCCAACTCCGCCGAGCGCCCAAATCATACTGCCACCTCTTCAGCGATAGGCTCGTCCTCTTTTGGCAGGTCTTCGATCGATGTAAGACCATAGACCCTTAAGAATTCGTCCGTCGTCCTGTATAAATTCGGCGATCTTGGCGCGTCTAGCTTGCCTGCGACCTCGATTAGTTCGTATTCAAGCAGTTTTGCGACGCTGTGCGAGCTGTCTATGCCACGGATTTTGTTTATAACCTGCTTTGTTATCGGTTGTTTGTATGCAATGATAGCCAAAGTCTCCTGCACGGATTTAGAAAACGGTTTGATGGTTTTCGGCTCGGTTAATTTCTCGGCAATTTTTGAAAACCTCTCTTTTAGGATGAGCTGCGCGCGGTCTTTGAAAATATATACATCAAACGGAAGATTTTCAAGGTTGTTTTTCAAAAGATGCACAAGGTTTTTAACGCCCTCTTCCGGCAAATCCAAAATCTCAGAGATTTCGCTATAATAAACAGGCTCGCCTTTGGCGAACAATAGAGATAGGACCTTGTTAAAATTTTCATTCATAAGCTAAGTATTCCCCTTTCAGCCATATGTTTTTGTTGCGTATCGCCTCGAGGATCGCGAGAAATGCGGCGACTTTTTGCTCGTTTGTCTTTTTAGATTTTATAAAACTTGCGAAATGCAATTTGGTTTTAACTTGCAGGATATATTTTATCTCCGAGAAAACTTCGGCGATCGATGTTCTCTTCGGCTCGGTTATCTTGCGGATTTTCTCGTTCGCCGGCTCTTCCGCCTCAAGCTCTGCGATGATTTGACGGTATAACCCGTGTAGCTCAGCGAGGTTTAGCTCGCTTAAGGAATTGTCGATAATCTCTGGTGTGATTTCTTGCGGATGCGTTACGAAGCTGACATAATTTCTTTTAACATCAAGCGCTTCGGCGAGCTTTTGTAGCAGATCATATTCGATTAACGCTTTTTCAAGCTCGGTCGTTAGCTCATCTGCCTCTTGTTTGTCTTTTTCTTGAGGCAACAAGTATTTTGATTTTATGTATAAAAGATGAGATAGCATCACGATAAATTCGCTTGCGATTTCTTGCTTGTCCTCTTTCGCGTCGGCTATGAATTCGCTGTATTGCTTGCATATATCTAAGATTTTGATGTTTATGATGTCTAGCTTGTTTTTGCGGACGAAGGATAAAAGCAGCTCGAGCGGCCCTGAAAAGTTTTCGATGTTAATGTTCAAAACGCACCCACCACCAAGCTTGCAAAACCTATAAAACCTCCAAAAACGGTGTTAATCAGCCATGAAAATTGATCTTGGAATAAAAAGACTAACAGGAAAAGCGGCAACATGCCGTATCTTTCTATTTTCGAAAAGAACTCGAACGCTTTTTTTGGGAAGAGGAGATATAATAATTTCGAACCGTCTAGCGGTGGGAACGGTATCAAATTGAATAAAGCCAGCCCGAGGTTAATGATAGCAAGGGACGCCAAGATTTCGGATCCGGCACGCGCCCAGACGGATAGTTCTTCGAAAGACCACACGCCAGTAAATCTTGCGATTGCAGCTAGCCCTAGGCATGATAAAAGAGATAGCAAAAGATTTGTCGCGATGCCAGCGATGGAAACTAAAAATAGTCCGAGCTTGAATTTTTTGAATTTAGACGAATTGACGGGAACAGGTATCGCCCAGCCGATAGGAAGGAGCAAAAGGGCGATTAGCCCATGCCAAGAAAGATGCGCTCGAGGGTCTAGAGTTAGTCTGCCGGATAGTTTAGCGGTGTCATCGCCGCACCAAAGGGCAACTAGCCCGTGCGCGACTTCGTGCATGGTGATAGAAAGCAAAAGAACAACTAGCCAAAGCGCGCCAGTCACCCAATCCATATCTCCAAGCATCATTAAAAATAGCATTTATTCTCCTAAAACAGCCCTGTGATTTTATCGTTTACGACGTCTATCGCCTCTGCTGCAGGTTTTTTCGGCAGCCCCGGCATCGTCATTACAGACCCAGCCAGCGCGACTATGAACCCTGCGCCGTTTGATATATTTACATCGCGGACATTAACCGTGAACCCTGTTGGACGTCCTAGTTTGGTCGGGTCATCCGATAGTGAAACAGGAGTTTTTGCGATGACAACAGGAAATTTTTCGCAACCTAAGCTTTCAGCCAGTTTGATTTTTTCTTCTGCAAGAGGAGCGAACTCGACGCCGTCTGCGCCGTATATCCCGCATGCGATGCGCTCGATTTTTTCTTTGATGGAATAATTATCTGCATATAATAAGTTGAATTTGTTGGGTTTTTCAATAGCAGAGAGAACCTTCTGCGCTAGCTCGATTCCGCCTGCGCCGCCCTCTGCAAAGATTTTGGCAGGCGCGAACTCTACACCTAGTTTGCTGCATTCTGCACGAACATATTCCTCTTCGGCTTTTGTGTCTGCATAGAACGAGTTTAATGTGACAACCAATGGCACTCCAAATTTCCTCATGTTTTCAATGTGTTTCTCAAGGTTGCAGAAGCCTTTTTTAAGCGCATCTAAATTTTCTTTTGCAAGCTCTTCGCGTGGCACGCCGCCGTTATATTTAAGTGCGCGGATAGTAGCAACAAGCACGACAGCGTCAGGTTTTAGCCCGGCTTTGCGGCATTTAACATCAAGAAATTTCTCTGCGCCCAAATCTGCGCCGAAGCCTGCCTCGGTTACGACAATGTCGCCGAGTTTTAAAGCGATTTTTGTCGCCCTAATTGAGTTGCATCCATGTGCGATATTGGCAAACGGCCCGCCGTGAATAATGGCAGGAGTTTTTTCGAGCGTTTGCACGAGGTTCGGATTGATAGCGTCTTTTAATAACGCCGTCATCGCGCCCTCGGCTTTTATATCTCTGCAATAAATCGGCTTGTTGTCAGTTGAAAACGCGACCAAAATGTTGCCTATTTTCTTTTTCAAGTCTTCCAAATCTTCAGCAAGGCAGACAATAGCCATGATCTCGCTGGCAACGGTTATCATGAACCCGTCATCGCGAGGAGTTTCCCCTTTTGTGCCGAGTGCGACTTTGACTTCGCGCAGCGCGCGGTCGTTCATATCTAAAACGCGTTTCCATAGGATGCGTTTTGTGTCTATTTTTAAGTCGTTGCCTTGGAAAATGTGGTTATCAATCATGGCGGAGAGGAGGTTGTGCGCGGTTGTCATCGCGTGGATGTCTCCTGTGAAATGCAGGTTAATTTCTTCCATTGGGACAACTTGCGAATATCCGCCGCCTGTTGCGCCGCCTTTAACGCCCATGCAAGGACCAAGGCTTGGCTCTCTTAGCGCGAGGAAAGTGTTTTTGTCTAACCTGTTCAAGCTTTGCGCGAGCCCGATCGAGATTGTCGTTTTGCCCTCGCCTGCTGGCGTTGGGTTGATGGCGGTTACTAAAACTAGCTTGCCGTCTTTGTTTTTCTTGGTTTTTTTGAATATATCTTCAGAGATTTTCGCTTTGTATTTGCCATAAAGCTCTAAATCATCTGGGTCGATTCCGCATTTTTCGGCTATTTTCACAATCGGCTCCATTTGATTTGCTTGAGCGATTTCAATGTCTGTAAGCATACATATCTCCTTATAAAATAGCTAATTTTTCCTAGCTAAAGTATATCAAACGAGGTAGGTTTTGTCAAGGAAATAAGCAACAAAAAAGAGCTTTAAAAGCTCTTTTGACTATATGTCTAATTTTATTATGTCTTCGTATGTTTCGCGCTTGACGACGACTTCGCTTTTATCTCCGTCGATGAGGACGACCGGCAGGCGAGGTATGCGATTGTAATTGCTTGCCATGGAATAGTTGTATGCGCCCGTGCCGAGGACGAGCAGATGATCTCCGGATTTTAGTGGTGCGATTTCAGCGTCTTTTAATATGATATCGCCCGATTCGCAAGCGCGCCCTGCAACCGTGATGGTCTCTCTAGCGTCGTCGTTGGGGTTTTCAACGCGGAGGGCAGAGTATAGGCTTTCGTATAACGCATATCTTGGGTTATCCGCCATACCGCCATCGATTGTGACATATTTTCGCACGCCTTCGATGTTTTTTATATTGCCGATGGTATAAACCGTTGCACCCGCATCTGCGACTGTGCTTCTGCCGGGCTCGATTAAAAGTTTTGGCAGAGGTATGCCATTTTTCTCGCAAGCGTTAACGACTTCTGTCGCTAAAGCCTCAATATAATCCGCCTTACTAGGGACGAAATCTGCGTCTGTATATCGCACGCCAAGCCCGCCGCCGAGGTTTAGCTCTTTGGTTTCGAATCCGTACTTTTTGTCTATTAGCCCTGCGAAATCTACGATTTTGTTAGCGGTTGTTAGGAATGGGGCAGGGTCTAGAATTTGTGAGCCGATGTGGCAATGTAGCCCGATTAAGTTGATGTTTGGATATTCGTCTAAGCTCGAGATAAATTCTTCAGCCTCGCCTGCTTCAAGCGAAAACCCAAATTGCGAATCCAGCCTGCCGGTTTGGACGAACGCGTGAGTATGCGTATCTACGCTTGGCTTGATTCTAATAATGGCATTAACCGTTGCACCTATCGAACCTGCGACTTTGTTGATGTTTTTTGCATCATCGAACCCGTCGATAACAAAAACGCCGACTTTTTTCTCGATAGCAAGCTTTATCTCGTCAGGAGATTTATTAACGCCATGGAAGTATGTTTTGCTCATGTCAAACCCTGCGGCAGAGGCTGTGTAAATCTCTCCGCCGGAAACAAAATCTGCTCCCGCGCCGGCATCGTGGCAGAGGTCGTACATGAATTTTGCAGATAACGCCTTGCTCGCATACAAAACAAGCGCAGGCGCAGGGTAATATTCTCCTAGCGCGTTTTTATAGTCCATTAAGTTCTGAATTACTTTGCGTTTGCTGATGAAATAGGCAGGAGAGCCATATTTTTCGACTAAATCAAGAACGCTGACGTCTTCGATTTTTAGCGTATTGCCTGCGATTGAAACCATTTATTCTCCCCCAGATAATGCGTCTTCAAGCCAGAAGCCGCCTAAATCGAGAGCGGCATATAGCCCGTCTCTTTCGGCTTTTTTGATCACCTTTTCTCTGCCGGGAGCTTCGTTTGTTTGGAGAGTTACTGTAACCCTGCCTGCGATTTCAAGATCGCCCTCTTTGGTAGTGTCCTCAACCGAAAGCATAATGATGTAATCTGCTTCTTCTGCGCCGTAGTATATCAGGTTTTCTTTGCGTTGCAGAGGTTTTCCCTTGTATGTAAGTTTCTTCATGTTATCGGTTCTCCTATTTAGCGTACTCTGTCGCGCGGATTTCACGAATGACATTAACCTTGATTTGACCAGGGTATTCCATCTCGCTCTCGATTTGTTTTGCGACATCTAGGGCTATCATTGTGATATTCTCGTCTGTAACAAGCTCAGGTTTAACAATTATGCGGATTTCGCGACCGGCTTGAAGAGCAAACGCTTTTTCAACGCCTTTAAAGCCTCCTGCGATACGCTCTAAGTCTTCTAAACGTTTAACATATGTTTCGATATTTTCACGTCTTGCACCAGGTCTTGCGGCTGAAATTGCATCGCCAGCTTGGATTAGGATTGCAGCGATTGAAGATGGTGTAACGTCGCCGTGGTGGGCAGCGATACCGTTTACGACGATGTCTTTCTCGCGATATTTTTTAGCTTGTTCGGCGCCGAGAGCAGAGTGGGTGCCTTCGTGTTCATGGTCAATCGCCTTGCCGATATCATGTAATAGACCAATTCTTTTTGCTAAGACCGGGTCTAGCCCAAGCTCAGTTGCCATCAGCCCCGCGATTTGAGAAACTTCGATAGAGTGTTTCAGGACGTTTTGACCATAACTCGTGCGATATTTTAATCTGCCGATAAGCTTGATAAGCTCAGGGTGCAGGTTATGTATTCCGCAGGCAAGCGCAGCAGCGTCGCCCTCTTGTTTTATGATTTTGTCAAGCTCTTTCACACTCGCATTATACGTCTCTTCAATGCGCGTTGGGTGGATCCTGCCGTCTTTGATTAGGTTTTCTAATGTTAGCCTAGCTATTTCGCGACGAAGTGGATCGAACCCGCTGATAACAACGGCTTCAGGTGTGTCATCAATAATAAAATCAACGCCTGTTAATTGTTCAAGCGTTCTAATATTTCTGCCCTCGCGCCCGATGATGCGCCCCTTAACTTCTTCGGTCGGCAATTGAACTACAGAAATAGTCGCCTCGGCAACATGGTCTGCAGCGCAACGTTGGATGGCGCCCGTGATGATTTCTTGGGCTTTCGTGTCGGCTTCGTCTTGAGCCTTTTCGTATTCTTCTTTGATAAATTTCGCAACGTCAAGCTTCGCGTCATTTTGCATCTGCGCGACTAACTGTTCCTTTGCTTCGCTCGCGGTCATTCTCGCGATTTGTTCGATCTTTTTAGTTGCTTCTTTTTTTAGTGTTTCAAGTTGCTCTTTTTCTTTTGTTAATTCAGCTTCTCTTTTTTGCAGATTAGCCGCCGCTGCGTCATATTCTGCGCCGCGTTTATCCAATTGTTCTTCTTTTTGGATAGCACGTCTTTCTAATCTCGACAGCTCTAAGCGACGCTCTTTTTCGTTTTGATCGCCCTCTGCTTTAATTTTTATTGCTTCTTCTTTTGCTTCTAAAATTGCTTCACGTTTTTTGTTTTCTGCTTGCTTTTCAGCATCTTGCAGAATATTTTTAGCTCTGTTTTCCGCTGTTCCAACCTTTAATTCGCCTTGTTGTTTGCGGTAGAAATTTCCTGCACCAAACCCTGCGGCTGAGCCAGCTAGGATGATGGTGATCCATATATAAATACTTATTTTAATCACTCCTTTATTTTTATGAAAGGAGCTACTTAAACACTGTATATATTGTACACTTATTTTCGCAATTTGTCAAGGTCAAAAATGTTACAGAATTATTTGTTAACAGAATTCTTATAAGATAACAGGCAGTAATAATAGTCTTTTATATCGACTCCGCTGTGAAGATGGATAAAAAAATTGTTATTATATTTAGTTTGGTAAATATATTCGCTACGAAGGAAAAATAGGCTTAGCAAAATGCTTTCGCCCTCAACCGTTGCTCTTACTTTGGTTTTTGAAAATGAAACGTTTTCAGGAAGGAGCTCTTTTTTTATTTGAATATATATTTCGTCGTTATAATAAATTTTGGAATAGTCGTTGGAGATTATTGCTTTTGCATTTAACGTAGGCATTTTTATAACGCAAAGTAGCACTATCGCTAATGCCACTGATATTATAACAATTGTTTTTTTCATAATAACTCCTAGTATTAATTATTTGATAAATTGTTTCGCTAAATTGCCTATAATTGAAAGATTTCCTTTTAGTAGTTGAGATATTATCCATGTGGCATTAATAGCTTCGAAGACAATTCCGTTATCATCAAACCCTGGTTCTGTTAGCCCGCCCATATCGGCTTGATGAGAGCTATCGGGTTTAATTCCTAAACTATATGCCGCCCAATGCAACAATAACTCTGTGTATAACCCGCTAATGCTTCTTCCAGAAAGATAATCAGGATTAATTAGTTCTAGATTGTGGTACAACTTTTCTGCAAGGTCTAACCCCTTGCCACATAAAACTATTTTTAGAAAATCATTGTAATCAAAGTCAAATCTAATTATGCCGTTATCTTCAATATATGTAATCAATAATCCGTCGACGAGCATGCTTAATGACGCGCTTTCGTCGGTGTTTATCTCTAGTCCGCATCGGCAATTTGGATGGGCCGGCGGGATGTCTTTTAATAAAAACGTGCGCTCGGAATACTCTTCGCATTTTTTACACATTCGTTCGTCTTTTTCAGCTATCCAAAGCACTCTTTGTGTCTGAAGTGCTTTTGCCAAATCCTCGTTATTTGAAGCTTGCGAGGACATCGTTTCATATACGCCTAGCATATGGGCGAGCAAGTTTGTTAGTTCGTCGTCGCCGTCTTCGATAAACCCTTGTGCGACTTCCATGATGCTGATTTCATCTTCTGTTGATAATCTCCTTGGCTTTTTGTTTTCAATATTTTTCTTTAGTATTTCTAAGTCGCCTTTTGAAGGCGTTGGTGTGTTTCTCATATTATCATCTCCTAATAAAATTTATTCTCTCATGTTTTTTTATCAGGAGTATGCGTTTATTTTATATCATGTTTTGGATTTTGTCAACGATTCTTGCATATATACTATATTTTTTGCATATAGCGAAGATTTTTTGCAATAAAAAAGCTCCTACTTTGCGGGAGCTTTTGTTTTATTCGTCTTCCTCGTCTAGGATTTTTTTGGCTCTTTGCATAGCTTGCTCTTTCATTGCTTGGTTCGCCGCCTGTCCGTTCATCGCCATCCTGTTTTTGCGCATAAATTCCAATGTTTGCTCTAAGATTTTTTCGCTCTCATAGAATTTTTTCTCGATTGTTTCGTTTGTTTGAAGAGTAATCTCGCGGGCTTTCCTACGAGTATTTTCTTCTTTTTCTGTTGCGCGTTTGTATGCCTTGCGCATAATCTCGTGGTCATCAATCATAGAAATCATGTTTGACTCAGCTTGTTTAACGATGATCTCGGCTTCTTTTTTTGCTTCTTCGATTAGTTGGTTGCGTTGAGTCCATATGTATTTAGCTTGGGTCATCTCTGTTGGTATCTTTACGCGGATTTCGCGAATGACTTCCATCGCGGTTTCTTTATCAATTAATGCGCGCCCAGATAGCGGCACGTTTCGTCCGTTTTCTATTACGTCTTCTAGATTATCGATAAGTTCAAATACTTGACCTAAGATATTGTTGTTATTGTTCAAGTTTCCCACTCCTTGTAAGGACGAAGATATTTTTTTCCCCGTATTTTTTCGTGCTCAAAATTTTAAAATTATGATTTATCTCTTGTTTGTTAGTCTCGCAAATTATATATTTTTTTGCTAAATCGTTTTCATCAATTAGCGCTAACGCCTCTTCAACGTAATCAGTTTCATATGGTGGGTCTAGGAAGATGATGTCGTATTTTTTGTTGCAAGATGATAAGAATTTTTTGAAGTCTTGCGGATGCACCCTGCCATTTAGTTCTGTTAGTTTTAAGTTTTTTTGGATAATGTCTTTGGTGTTGACGTCGACAAAATCGCAAAAGGCAGCACCTGCTGATAAAGCTTCCAAGCCGAACGCTCCGCTACCTGCGAAAAGGTCTAGCACGCGTGCGTCTTCTAGCTCAAATTGGATAATGTTTAGGACGGCCTGCCGAATCTTATTGGATGTCGGTCTTGTGGTGGTTTTATCGGGCATATAAAGCGATTTACCTTTTGCCTTGCCCCGCGAAATTTTAAGCTTTCCTAACATATGCTATATAATACCATAATCTAGCATAAAAGTCAATGATTTTGCGAAAATAAAAACAAAAAAAGACGAAAAATTCGCCTTTTAATTGTTAAGAAAACTATGAGACGTCGTCATTTTTGAAAGTTTCTAAGTATGAGATCGAATATTCATATGCGATTCTAGATTCAAAATTTTCATCGTCGATTCGCTTTTTATATTCTCGGGATTGAACGCGCCCTTTACACCTAAGCGCATCGCCGACTTCTAGGTCTGCCGCTTCTCGTGCGTTTTTGCCCCAAGCTATGGCTGGTATGTAATCAGATTTATTGAATTTTCTGTTTACGGCGAGCAGCAAATCGGTTATTTCCCTGCCGAACGGCGTTTTGCGATAGATAGGTTTCTTACAGACGAACGCTTGGACGAACAGCTCGTTGGTCGAGCTTTCTGCTTCTTCTTGAGATGCGAATTGCATTTCATTAACATAGACCGTTAAAATAAGCCTCGCGCCGACACCGGAATAATTATTGAACGAGCGGAACTCGCCGAATATGTGCGCGTCATCGCCTTCTGCGAACTTATCGCATATGGTTTTTGGGCATACAACATCTAGGATGTCGTGGCTTTCGGATAGGCGAGGGACTCTGATTTTGAATGCGCGAAATTCTTCTCCATGGCTTTCGTGTGAATATACAGGGTCGGTTATCAATCTCCCGATGACCTCTAGTTTATTATTAGCATTTGCTTCCATTTTATGTCTCCTTACATGTCTAATTAACACATCTTATCTCTCTAATAAATATATTGTGAATAACGAAAATATATTACAACGATATTGAATGAACTATGGATTTTTTCTCCCCTTCTAGTTCGATTGAAACTTTAGAATTAGCGTTTAGACCAACAGGATAATCGAATACAAACTCGGAAACATCTCCTTGCTTGTTTACGGTGCCGACCAATTCTCTGTTGGGAGCGTCGTCTGCCTTAACATAGACCTTTATGAAAGCGTTTGCGTCGAGTTCTGCCTTGATGGTGATAAACCCACTGATGTCGCCTGCGGAGAAGTATGGCGATTTATAGCTCCAATCTTTATAACCACCATTTTTTGAATATAAGCTTTTTAATACAGAATTCGATGCCGCAGCGACTATATCAAACCCGTTCTTATAGAAAGAAACGAAATTTTCGCCTTCGCATATCTGCCATGATTTATTTATAGTATCGTATGTAAGCATAACAGACGGGTCGTCTTCGAAGTTAAATAAAAGATAATAAAATTCTCCCACAGCGCAGGCTTTTGGCGGAGTGGTAAAGAAACGCTTGCGGACTTTTTCTAAATATTTTTTGATTTGCCGAGAGACGACTTCAACCTTCCCCCCACTATATGAATACACTCGCCCATTGCCATACCAAAACAGAGTGCCTAGCACATCTGCGATTGTGTTCCCATGAGAGGCGCCACAATTAGATGCAATTGCGGTGACCTTGTGTTTGAATTGGTCGTTTGCTGGGTCGACATCTAATATTGGATAGTTTGTTGAAATTTTGTATATGCTGGTCGGCGTGAAGAAAAATATCGAGCCTTTGTATGAGACTAGCCCGCGGCAGGTTTCGCCGGGTGCGCCGACGGTTATATAGTCATACATCTCGTTCATATAGTCGCAATGATCTTGATTTGTAACTAGGCTGGTGTTGTGTGTTGAATTTGCTACGACGATTCTGCTCTCATGAAAACACATATATTCAACAGGAAAAGCTTGGTTATATGTCATAACGGTCCCGTCTAAAAGAACGACTTTCATTTCGCCTGTAGATGTGTAGAAAACTGTGCAATTGCCGCCTTGGTTGGCGTGGAAGAAGATGGCGTGGCAGAACAGTCCGCTGTGGTTTAATGTTGTTATGCTCTGCGCTAGGTCCATGTCGTAAATTGTAGTTGTTGTTGAGTTGGTTCTTACGGCTTGGAACCAGTGACCGTTATGTAGCTTACCGCAATCGATGACATTTCGAGCTGTCGAGGCAAGGAAAATTTCATATTCGTCCTTTGGCGCGAGAGCAGGCATGTTTTCGGTGGAGACATTAAAAGCATCACGCGCTTCTGTTGGCTTTAGGTTATACACCGCAGGAGAATAGTTTATGCCGCCTGAAAAATCATTTATAACTATTCGCTTGCTGCTTTTCGTGGTGCTTGGTTTCGCGCTCTGCTCATTCGGCGTCTGCGCGTCTTTCCATTTTTCATACATTAACATCACGCACCTTTGGGAATCCGTTAACGTACTCGTCGTTATGATTTTTTATCTCGCTATAAAGTTCGTTAAACTCGTGACTGTAGTTGTTCGCCAGCGTGATTTTGTTTTCAGCCTTTGCAATTAGAGCGATTGTGCCGGCTTTAACAACCTCAACGCAATCTTTTTTGATGTTTAATAAATCAACTAGGCTTTCAACTTCTGGGAAACATGTGAAATAGATTTTAAAGCATTCTGTCTGTTCAGTGACAGGAGTGAATCTTATTTTATCGTCTTCTATTATTTCGTATATGCGCCTTAGTTTTTTGTCTAGGTTAATAGGAAAATATTCAACGCCTTCGCTAGAGACAATTTTTTTAATGCCCGATGGCATGCAATCGCTAGGGAGCTCATACTCATCGACTCCGCCCGTCGTGTATATTATGTCTGTCATGCTTTTGCCGACATCACGCCATATTGTGCGCAGAATGCTGTTTAAAAAAATCATTATTTCTTCGTCGGTTTTAGATGTGTTATAAAAAAGTCTTAAGATATTTATAAAATTTTGAGTTGTCATAGTTTTCTCCTTAATTTTTAGTTATTTACCCCTAAAAGGGGTGCCTCTCTAGTTTTTAGAGAGGCAAAAAGTCTGATTAGATTATGCAGAAGGTTTCACAGAACCAACAATGCCTCTCCAATCACCAGCTGCTGCAGCCATACGTGTATAGCCATAGAACAACCAGTCTAAAGACCCGCTAACAGGTTGAGACCCGAAGGTTGGTCTTTCTCTCCAAACGAATGCAAGGTTTTCAGTGTTGCCCGCTTTAACGAAAAACGCGTTATCGTTAGCTAAGTAATCTAAAACAACAAGCTCTAAGTTTGGTGCAGATGTTGTTAAACCAAGTGTTGATAATGTCACAGGGTTTAAAATTGCGCGTGCTTGATATTCGTCGTTCGGGTGAACAATCAAATATTTAGGAATCGCGCCGATAGGAAGAGTTCCAGAATGGTCTGTGTGCGAGCGAACCATTTTAGCCGCTGCTTTCAAGCCATCCTCATCTAGAGCCACCGTTAGCTTGTTAGATTTAGAACCCGTGCTGCTTGGGGTTGTCGGTTTGTGATTTGTAGCGAATAGGTTTTCGCCGTTTACAGCAGGAGTAGTAAACCCGTCTGATAGAACGTTCGCAGCAATCGTTTCGATAGTTGCATAAAGCGAGCGTCCAAGAGCCTTTGCGTTACCGCCAATACCGGCATTGCCCGAGTATACGCCGAACTCATCATCTTGCAAAAGTTCATACGAGATGGTGTAGCCTTTGTCGTATCTCTTTGGAGCAATCATTGTAAGCGCAACTTGCTCGATGTCTTCTGTTGCGATTGGAGAACCTTCAGTGTTGGCAGACCAAGCAGAGAAAGATTTGCCGAGGTATAACCCCATGTTTTTTGTCTTGATGTCGAATTGTTGGAAGAGTTTTGTGAACTGATGAGGAGTTGCCTCATAGCTATCGTTGAATAGTTTGTTTTGTCCAGCACGTAAGTACGTACCGAAATTACTTCTTGTAAGCATTTATTGCCTCCTTTAATATTTTTTTGTTGCACACTTCCCAAAAAGCACGAAGCGAAAGGCGCCCGAGAGTATTCGGCGACAATAGATTTTTTAACGACCTTGTCTGGTCGAGGATGAACCTCAATTGCTTACATGAATTTTAGATATTCTTCGGTAGACATGCCGTATTTTTCTGCAGCTTTTATGTGCTCCGTGTCGAGCTTCGTGCGTTCGTCTTTTGCTGCTGCGCCACCGCCGGATAAAGATGCAGGGACGTCTTCCGACTTTCTTGTTAAATAGTCCGCAAAAGCCATTGCCTCGGCATCTTTTTTTATTTCAGCATATTTTTTTTCTGCAAAAAGTGCGTTATATGCCGTCTTTAAATTGCAGCTGTTATCGCTCGCATATGTTTTGATCTCTTCGATGTAGTTGCCTGCGTCGCTATAAACTGGGTTTTTAATCAGTTCGGCAAACTCGGTTAGAAAATCGTTTTGATTATCAGGTTTTACAGCTTCGGTCGCCTCATTTGCGACGCTCAATTTATTTTCTTCTATCAGGGTTTCAACTTCTTGTGATTCCATTTGGAACATCTCCTTTAACTTTCCTAAAATTTTTTGCCCACGAACGAGTTCAGGGTCCGCGAGCCTTTGTTTAAACTTCGCGCGTTCTTTTTCGAGTGCGCGCAGGGGGACGGTTCTATCGCTCATATGCGCCTCCTATTTATATAATTTTCGATTGATATATTCATCGATTGTGATTGTCCTACCGCTCCAGCCACAAGCTGGGCAACGTGCGTAGTTGCCTTTATCCCAACCTTTGTCGCGATATGCAAATCGTTCACAGGCAGGGCATATTGCGCGGTTTGAATATGTCCTTAAGACTTCGCTGGCAGACATATTCGCGGTGTCTTCTTGCCAGAATTGATGTTTGGTTGCGTGGTTTACTAATTTTTCCGCATCCATTTTTTATAGCTCCACTTTGATTTCGAATTCTGCCGTGGCTTTATAGCTATCCCTCTCGCCGTCTTCGCCTAGCAAAGGAATATTTTTGAAGATTTTGTTAGACAACCAGACGAACTCGCCGTCTTCGCCTTTGAACGCTTTTGAGCTACTATAATACGCCATAGCAAGCGCGAAGCAATATTCAAATACGTTTGATAATGTGTTTTTTAATATCTTTCTTTTATAATCAAGCGAAATATTTCCTTGCCTGATAGCGAGCTCAACTTCGGTTGCCGTCCTTTGAGTTTCTTCTGTTGTGCCTGCTAATTGATCTGAGAAACGTGATACGATTTGCCTCTCGTAATTCAGTGCCTGCTCACGCCTGCGCAATGGATAATCTGGCATCTCTGGTGGCGTTAGGTACCTCGCGCCGTCAATGTTCGCCGTCGGGATGATAAGCCCAGAATCGTTTGTCCATTTATCTAGGTCAATGTTGCAGGAGATGTCGACAAGCCTTTGCGGGTTGCCGGATAGCCTTGCGTTGCTACGGATTTGGTCGTCTAATTCGTCTACCAAATCTTGTAGCGGGATAAGAAGCTCTGCGTCGCCTTTTGCCCAGATTGAGCCTTCGCGCCGGTATAGTGGGGTGACGAAGTATGGGTAGCGGTTTATAGGGTAGAACCCGTCGCCGTCGCGCTTTTCGAAGCTGTCGTATAAAATGATGCCGCAGCCAGTGATTTCAACTAGCCTTAGCTTGCTCTCGGTTCTAAACCAAGCTAGAATGTGCAGGTATGTATTCGCGTCTTCTTGCGAGATCACGCTGCCTGTTGGGTCATAATTCTTTTCGATTTTGTCCGCGATGTCGCTGCCGTAATATTCCTTCGCCCACGATATTGGTTTACGCAATGTTTCGATGACGAACTCGCCTTCGTTCAATTTCATCGGGTCTGTTATTCTAGGGTCTGGGAAGAAGTACGCGGGGTTGACGCTTTCGATCGTCGGCAAACCATAGCCTGACGCGGCAGTAGGGTCGTATATAACTCGCAAGACACCTGTGCCAAACTTAACACGCCTCCGCTCATGCGAATCGATTAAGTTGAACATATCGTTTTTCTCCTTGATAAAGTTCAAAATCGTTTCGGCTTTTTTTGCATAGGCTTTCTCGCTCGGGCTTGCAGGCAAGCATTTTACTTCGATGTCTTGGTTCGCTAAAATTGCGACTTGCCCCTCAACGCATGGGTGGATTATGTTGACATTTGTGTTTATCTCGTCGCCATGATTGACATTGTGCGCAATCCCCTCCCAATAAGCCTCGATGCGTTCCCAAAGGTCGAAAAACCCTCGTTCGTCTTTATCTTTCCAGGCGGATTTATACCAGCCAAGGATTTTCTCTGCAAGTAATTCATTTTTCTCTGTGTAGTCTTCCATGTATTGCCTCCTTTTAATAAATTGACTATATATAATTTTTGTGGTATCATGTTAGTTATGAAGATTAATAGCTTGTTTTTCGGTTTTTTTAGAGGGTCGCCTTCATTTGGCATTTCCTGTGTAAACTCTATTTATTCACTAATTGCGCTGGTTTTTATTATAGTTTTTTCAGTTGCGCTGATTAACTCTTCTAAAAACAATTCTAAAGAAGCAATATTTTCTTATGTTAATGCGAATTATGATAAATTAGAAAAAATTACGGCAAACGAAATAAATGAAGTTTGGGATTTAGATTTGGAATCACTAGAAAAATACCAAAAAACAAAAGAAATGGTTTTAAATGTCGTGCAAGGTGATACGATTGTTGAATGCATACGAACTAGAGAATATGATGGAGAAACAATCATCGATTTTGATTGTAGCGGTTCGGGAAGAAACATGGGGTTCTATTATTCAAAAAATGATACACCTTACTCGGCAGGTTATTCAATGGAGCTAGAAAAAACCAATTCAATAGCTTGGCATGGAAAAGACCCTTATAATGATTCAAGCG